>JAJPWX010000087.1 GCA_021205755.1 Lachnospiraceae bacterium
TCTGGAACGGCGGAAATGGAGTCGGACGCATAAAACTGTATCGCAAGGGAAAAAACGGAAAATCATTGATTGACGATATTTCTGCATATAACATAGGATGCGAATACGGGGAATATTAAGAAGTATCCGTGCAAGCTAAGTCATACGGTGTCATCCTTACCGACAGATGCCTTATGGATCCGACCCTTGGCTCATTGCTTCGCGGGAATGAAAAATCGAACGTTGAGGAAAGATGGAGGTTATGCGATGAAAACAACGATTGTATATGCTCATCCTTGGGACGGAAGTTTTAACAATGCAGTTCTAAAGGAAGCAGAAAAAGCAACGGGCGATTATGAACTGATTGATCTTTATGCGGATGAATTTAATCCGGTGATGTCAAAGGCAGAACTGGCAGTATACGCCAGAGGAGAGTCTTTAGATCCTTTGGTGGCAAAATATAATCAGATTCTGGATGATACGGACAGAATTGTCTTTATTTTCCCTATCTGGTGGTACGACATGCCCGCAATCATGCGGGGATTTCTGGATAAGGTGATGCTGGAAGGTTCCGCTTATACAACTGGCGCTGCCGGTCTTACTCCGATTCGTAATATTTCACAGACATATATTTTTACCACATCTTCCACACCGACCGATGTGCTGGTGGATACTTTCGGAGACCCCATCCATAATGCCATGATCAGCGCTACATTTCAGATCGTGGGCTTTCGGAATGTAGTATGGAAAAATCTGGGAGGCATCGACGCAAGTACGCCTCAGGAACGGCAGGAATTTCTGGATGAAGTGAGGAGAATGCTGCAAGTAACGGAGGAAGGGATATGATGAATTATGAGATTAAACAAATAGACAGTCAGACATGGGCTATTGAAAACCAGGGTGTAAGATTTTTCCTGCTCACAGGCTCACAAAAAGGGCTGTTAATTGACAGCGGCATGACTACTGAAAATGCAAAGGAAATAGCAGAATCCCTTACTGATCTTCCGCTGCAGCTGATTAATACGCATGCGGACATAGATCATATCGCAGGAAACGACGCCTTCGATACTGTGCTGATGCATCCGGCTGAATATGTCAACTATTTGGGGCAGAGAGCATCCCATCCGTCGCCGACGCCTGTGTGGGATGGCGATATCATTGACCTTGGCGGCAGACCTCTTCGCGTCATCACACAGCCTGGCCATACTCCTGGAAGTATTGCGCTTCTGGACATAAATCAGCGGGTTCTTTTCAGTGCGGATTCTATACAGGACGGCGAAATCTTTCTCTTCGGCCCTATGCGAAACCTGATCGGTTATCGGCAGAGTCTGGATAAAGTATGGGCATGCCGGTCAGAATATGATAAAATTTATCCGTCCCATGCATCACTCCCGCTGAAACCGGATATCATTCCTGACCTTATAGCGTGTACGGATCAGATTCTGACCGGAGCAGCATCTTTCCAAACAGGCGAGAGGTTTGGTATGCCGGTAAAAATTTACGAAATGGGGACAGCGGTGTTCCTTTGTGACTAAAGGATTGATCATATACTCATACATGCTGGAACTGTATAAAATAAATCGGAATTTTACAGAACGGTGGTATTTGATGTGAAAAAGATTATTGCATTATGTTTAGCATTAATACTTGTCTTATCTACGGTCGGTTGTAATAAAGGGAATGTCAATAATGTTAACATTACCGATTGGGAGCATTCGGAGATTTATTCTGATGAAGATATTCAAAGTGCAATTACCGTAGTAATGGACTACTTCAAATCTGAGTTTGAGGGTTGCACTTTAACCAGTATCAGCTATCCTGGCGATAGTTCTGCTGATGAATTCATTGAATGGGCAGAACAGTATGAAGCGGACGAAGCAATTGTTCTATATTCATCATTTGATGTTGATGCTTCTGGTGGTGACGGTTCACTCAATCCCAATTCGACTTATAACGGCTTCAAATGGATTTTAACAAGAAGTGAAAATGGTCCTTGGGAACATAAAACTCACGGATATGGATAATCAACTTTCAATTTACCAATCTGACAGGAAAAAATGAACAGACAGCAGCTTTTTAATTATACAAAAAATAAATATGGAACAGCACCGGAATATCTGTGGGCGCGTTACCCATCTTATGCTGTCCTGCGCCATCAGGATAATGAGAAATGGTATGGTATTGTGATGGATGTTTCAAAGGACAAATTGGGACTGCAGGGAACCGATGTTGTCGATATCCTCGATGTAAAATGCGACCCGGCAATGATTGATATGCTGCGCCAGTCTACCGGTTTTCTGCCGGGATACCATATGAACAAAACAAACTGGCTCAGTATCCTTCTTGATGGAACGGTTTCTGATGAGCAGATTCTGGATTTGCTGGATTTGAGTTTTCAGATGACCGCAAAGAAAAAGAAACAACGACTGGAGAGATATGGATTGAGATGAAACAATATATAGTTGATGCGTTTACGAAAGAACCTTTTAAGGGAAATCCTGCGGCTGTCTGTGTTATGGACACATGGCCGACAGATGATTTTATGAGGAACCTGGCCGCTGAGAATAATCTCTCGGAGACCGCATTTATCGTAAGAGAATCCGAAGAGTATCATCTAAGGTGGTTCACACCGGGAACCGAAGTGGAACTCTGCGGCCATGCTACATTAGCTTCTGCCTTTGTGATTTTGAATTATTACGATACAGATGCGGATGAAGTAAAATTCAAAACGCTCAGTGGAGAGCTTATCGTAAGAAAAAGCGGTGAAATGCTGGAAATGGATTTTCCAACCTATGAGTTGAAAGAAATTCCGGTTACAGATGATATGGAACGGGCCTTTGGCGTACGCCCGGTAAAAGCGATATTGGGGCTTGACCTGATCTGTGTTTTCGAGGATGAACGTCAGGTGCGCAGCATGGCGCCAGATCAGAACCTTCTGATGAAGCTTGAGGGAAGGATTCAGAATGCTACTGCAAGGGGAAGCATAACGGATTGCGTATCAAGGAGTTTTTGCCCAAAGCTTTCTATTCCCGAAGATCCGGTGTGTGGGTCGGCGCATTGCCAGATAGCTGATTATTGGGC
>JAJPWX010000136.1 GCA_021205755.1 Lachnospiraceae bacterium
ATTATTTCCTAACTCATCATTGATAATGAAAAATAATCCTTGAAAAATATGCAAAAAATATTAAATAATAGTTGAAAATGAGAAATGGTTGGTTTATAATGAATTTATAGTTTCGTGGAATGCTGAAAAGTAAAAAGGGAGGTAATGCTATGGCAAAAAAGAAAAACCCGGCGGTGCAAAAAAGTGATATTCCGTTGGGAAAGGCGATGAAACGGGACTGGCAGCTATACGTGATGCTGGCATTCCCCATCATTCTGGTGGTTGTGTTCAGCTATGCGGCGTATCCGGGATTGCGGATGGTCTTCATGGACTACAAACCGATGAAAGGCTATTCAGGCAGTGAGTGGGTTGGCCTTGAAACTTTTAAAAAAATTTTTTCGGATAACGATTTTATTCGCGCATTGCGGAACTCGATTGCATTCAACCTGCTGGATCTGGCGGTAGGGTTTCCGCTGCCGATTATCCTGGCTTTGATTCTGAACGAGCTGCGTTATCAGAAGTTTAAGAAAGTGACACAGACAATTCTGTATCTGCCGCATTTCCTCTCCTGGGCGATTATCGGCAGCGTGGCGTACACGATGTTCCGGCCGACTTCAGGTTTGGTCAATATTATTCTGATGAACTGGGGTGTGATTGATTCCGGTATCCCATTCCTGACAGAGAAGTGGCATTGGGCGGTGACCTATCTGCTGGTAGGAGTATGGCAGACCATGGGCTGGGGCACGATTATGTACCTGGCGGCGATCACCGGCATCAGCGGCGATCTCTATGAGGCGGCCATGATTGACGGCGCGGGCCGGTGGAAAAGGATGCTTCATATTACGCTTCCGTGCATTCGCCCGACGATTGTTACCCTTCTGATCATGAACCTGGGTCGTGTCATGGGCAGCAGCCTGGAGCGTCTGACCGCCTTTGAGAACTCAATGGTAAGAGATTTCTCCTATCAGTTTGCGATATATATCTATGAAAAAGGTCTTTCCAACAGCAAGTACAGTATGGCGACAGCTGTGAACCTGTTCCAGTCTCTGGTGGGTGTGGCGCTGGTGCTGATTGCTGACCGGGTGGCGAAGAAGCTCGGCGAAGACGGATTACTGTAGGGAGGTGAATACATATGGCTAAGAAAAAGAAAAATATGCAAGGCGAAGGTGATTTCACCTCCGATGGCAGCCATGCGATCTCGAAGTTTCGCGTGAGCGACGCGGTCATGATGATTATTCTGGTGATTCTCTGCGCGACCTGTGTGCTTCCCTTTGTTCACCTTTTCGCGAAGTCTATTTCCAGCAACAGCGCAGTTCTGGCAAAACAGGTTACCTTCTGGCCGAAGGGGATTAACTTTGACGCTTATATCTCTATCTTCAAGGATGGAGGTCTGGTCTATTCCTTTGGCTACAGCGTGGTAGTGACGGCGATCTTCACGCTCCTGGGTATGATCGCCTGTACCTGTGCAGCCTATCCGCTCTCTAAGAAGCGCCTGAAAGGGCGTTCCTGGATTACCTTTGTACTGATGGTTCCGATGTATTTTACCGCAGGTATCATTCCGACCTACCTGCTGATGCATGACCTGGGACTGCTGGATACGATGTGGGTGCTGATCTGGCCCCTCATCTATTCTCCGTACAATATGCTGATCATGAAGAACTACTTCATGTCCAACATCCCGGACAGCCTGGAAGAATCCGCTTTTATCGACGGCGCGACGAATGTCCAGGTGCTGACGAAGATCGTGCTTCCGCTTTCGAAGCCGATTCTCGCGACCCTCTCCCTGTTCTATGCGGTAGGCCGCTGGAATTCCTACGCGGATAATATGTACTATATCCGCTCGGATTCGCTCAAGATGGTGCAGTATAAGCTGTATCAGATGGTAGCGTCAGCGAGTGAGGCGCAGACAACGACCCTTTCCGAGGGAGCGAATGTGACCAGTACGCCGGAAGTATTGCAGGCAGCGGCGATCATGTTTGTCACGATCCCGATTATCTGCATCTACCCGTTCCTGCAGAAGTATTTCGTAAAAGGTACGATGCTCGGTGCGGTGAAAGGATAAATATTTGATTTATTTCCCGGTTTACCGGGTGTAAATGAGTGTGGCTGTTCCGAAATGATCATCTGGAACTCAGGTGATCGGAACAGCTGCAGATACAGGATTTGGCAGAAGCGTTTTTGCCATTCCAGAAAAGATTTTACCTATTTATATCGAACGATTTCGGGATATTATGACGGAACAGCGGAGTTCTGCGGGACAGAACCTGTGCCGAGATCGTTTGGGCAAAGAAAAGGAGGAAGAAACACAATGGCAGCAAAAATTACCAGAAGAGATTTTCTTCGCGGATCAGCGGCAGCATTCGTTGGCACTATGATGGCGGGGACCATTGCGGGAGCGGAAGAAGCGACAGGTATGGATTCCTGGGAAGCATTCAGCGATACCGTTACACTGAAGATTCCGGTTTACGACAGAGGCGCTGAGGGTGTGCCGGATGTAACCAGCAACTACTGGACACAGTGGGTACAGTCTGAGTTTGGCGATAAGTACAACATCAATGTAGAGTTCGTGGGCATTACCCGTTCAGACGTTATGACGGACTATGCTTTGCTCGGAGCGGCCGGAGATCTTCCGACTATCCTGATGGAGTATGACTATGATAAGCTGGCGACATGGGCAACAGAGGGTTATCTGACGGAGTATGATCTGGATCAGTTTGCGCAGATCGCGCCGACCTATTATCAGGGTATGGTAGACAGAGATCAGCTGCAGTATGTAGAGCTGGCTGGCGGCAATTATCTGGTGCTGAGCGAGAGACCGTATTATGAGTCCACCTATACATACAATACGTTTGTGCGTATGGACTGGCTCCGGGAAGTAGGATACGACTATATTCCGAATATGGCTTCTCAGGAATACATTGACGCGATGCTGGCGATCAAGGAAGCAGGGATTGCGGACTACCCGGCAGGCGGTGCGATGCTGACCGGTGTTGGCTCAGATCAGTCTTATCCGTGGAGAACCTATCCACAGAATGAGGAGAACTGGGTAATGTACGGCGATTATCAGATCCCGTCCTTAAGCAGCGCGGAGAATAAGGCTCTTCTGAAGTTCGAGAATCAGAAGTACAATGCTGGCATCACGAATCCGGAGTATTATACCATCGATTCTGAGACGGATAAGTCCAACTTTATCAATGGCACAACGTTTGCTTACTCGGCATATATTTCTGCTTCCATGGACTGGCTGGAGTCTTTCTACGAGCAGAATCCGGATGCGGAACTGGCGGTAGCGGTTCAGTCCACGGAACTCAATGGGGAAGGCTATGCCCCGGCATACCGTGCGAACAATCCGTTCGGCATGATGATTGGTTTCTCCTCTCTGGCGAGTGAAGACGAGATCAAGGCAGCCATGATGTACATGGAGTGGATGTGTCAGGATGAGACTCTGGAGACCTTCCAGTGGGGCATCGAGGGTGAGAACTTCACCTATGATGACAATGGCTCAAAGGTGTCTGTTGAGTACTCCGAGCAGTCCTCCGACTATAAGCAGGGCTATAACAACAGCATTGACTACTGGTGCATCGTAACCGCTTCCAGAAGCACGGGTACGATCGAAGAGACGATTGAGGCTTCTCTGCCGCAGAATCTGCCGCAGAACTTCAATGACGATGTCATTCAGCACTACTACAACCAGGTACAGGTAGCAGATTACGGCTGGGCTGTGACCGACTGTATGTTTGGCGATTCTCTTGAGTCTGTAACCGAATATCAGGAGACTCTGGTAAATCTGTATATTGAGCTTCGCGATAAGCTGGTGGTTGCTTCTGAGGATGAGTTTGATTCTCTGTATGAAGAGTATTCACAGCAGTATCTCGACGCTGGCTATCAGGAGGTTATTGATGAGCGTCTGGCACTCTTCAATGAGGGTCTGACAACGAAGCTTCCGACTTATGATGCAGCGGTAGCGACTACATTTGAGTAAAGATCATTCTGAATTTTTGGTCTGGCAGGATCGTTCGGTAATTTTTCCTGTCAGGGAATAATGGCGTTTGTTCGTCCACCGGGCAGGGGGAGAAATCTTCCTGCTCTGTTTGTAAATGAAAAAAAGTGACAAAACGGAATAAAAAATAGAGAAAAATGTTGCAAACACCCTTGAAATAATACGGAAAAAAGTGGCAAAAGCAATTGAATAAGTGTGAAAAAAGGTTACAATGAAAAATTGGAACTGAATGATATATGACGCAAATATAAATTTGGAGCGCAAGCAGATTCGAAAGGGGAAGAGAAAATGAGATTTACGTATCCGGACGGCCTGACAAAGGCACTGACATTCAGCTATGATGACGGCAGAATTTACGACCGGAAACTGGTGTCAATTTTTAATGAGTACGGAATGAAAGGAACCTTTCATTTGAATTCGAGTTCTCTGAATAGCGAAGAGCATCCGAATGAGGAATCGGTTTCCGAGACGGAAGTGGCAGAACTGTACAAAGGGCATGAGGTGGCTTGCCACGGCCTGTGCCATCGCAATCCGACGTCTGTATCGACAGCGCTGATGGAGATTGAGCTGCGCGAGGACCGGAAAAACCTGGAAGCTCTGACAGGAGGTCTGGTGCAGGGACTTTCCTACGCATACGGTAATTACACGGAAGAGACGAAGCAGATCGCGCGGGCGAACGGGATCAAGTATTCCCGCACCGTGAAGTCCACGGGCTCTCTCTGGGCACCAACCGATTTTCTGGAATGGCATCCGACCTGCCATCACAACGACAGCCGCCTGTTTGATATCGGAAAACGTTTCCTTACCCTGAATGGCGACTGGGAGCTTTCGCTTCTGTATGTGTGGGGACACAGTTTTGAATTCAACAGCGATCATAACTGGGAGCGCATCGAGGAATTCGCGCGGATGATGTCCCATCAGGAAGGCGTCTGGTATGCCACGAATCTGGAAATCTGCGATTATATCACGGCTGTGCGGGCGCAGGAATTCTCGGCAGATGGTCTTACCATGCGCAATCCGACTGCACAGACGATCTGGGTGACCACAAAGGATGGGCTGCTTACCATTGCGCCGGGAAAAAGTGTGCGGGTAGGGGAACTATAGAGATAAATGAAGAAAGTATAGTTTCAAGTTTAGAATTTTAACGGACTTGCAGTTGTGAAATAATACATGACAGAAAGGAGTCAACTATGCTGAAGCTGGAGTATGACAAGAACGAGATCGAGCAGGTGATTGACAAAATCGTGAAAAAGACCATGAACATGGATCTGACCTGGGACTGGCCGTGCGGGGTGGCGTATTATGGGATCAGTGACGCATATGAAAAGACAGGAAAGCAGGAGTATCTGGAGCTTCTGAAGGATCGGGTGGATGAGCTGATTGATCTGGGGCTGCCGAGTGTATGGACAGTCAATGCCTGCGCGATGGGGCACTGTCTGATTACACTGTATCAGGCGACCGGCGAGCAGAAATACTATGATATCCTCATGAGCAAGATTGCCTATATCACAAATGACGCGCTCCGCTTTGGCGATCATGTGCTGCAGCATACGGTTTCCGCGAACAATGATTTTCCGGAGCAGGCGTGGGCAGACACCTTGTTTATGGCGGCGTTTCTGCTTTTGCGGGTGGGCGTCATGAATAAAGATCAGGCGATGATTGACGACGCGCTGAACCAGTATTACTGGCACATCAAATATCTGCAGAATCCGGACAGCGGATTTTACTATCATGGCTACAACAACATCACTGGCGACCATATGTCCGGTATTTACTGGGGCCGCGCGAACGCCTGGGCAGCGTTTACCATGTCGAAGGTGGGGGATATCCTGCCGGAGTGCTACCTTTATCCGAAGTACATTGATATTGCCGGCTCATTAAATGAGCAGCTGGCGGCTCTGAAGACAGTGCAGACAGAAAACGGCCTCTGGCGGACGGTTCTGGATGATCCGGAATCCTATGAGGAAGTCTCTGCGTCGGCGGGCATTGCGGCGGCGATGCTGAACCGGGGCAATCCGCTGCATTCCAAATATATCAACAAATCCATCAAAGGCCTGCTCGCGAATGTCAGTGCGGAGGGGAAGGTCATGAATGTTTCCGGCGGGACGGCCGTTATGAATGATATCGAAGGCTACCGCGGCATACCGAGAGCCTGGATTCAGGGCTGGGGCCAGGGTCTGGCGCTTTCTTTCTTCGCGACGCTGCTGGTGTCCGACCAGATTGCGAAGGATGGGGCACTTTAAAGGGGAGGAAGTTATGACAGAAAAGACAAAAGGCGGTTTTACCCTTCCGGGGGAATCCGGATATGAGCAGCTGACGCTCGCCATGGCGGAAAAATGGGGTGCGGATGTGATTCGCGACAGCGATGGAACAGTGCTTTCCGATGAGATCGTCCATGCGGGCTATGGAATTTACTCCACGATCTGCGTGATACGGGATCATAATGAATGGGCGGCGAAGAATCCGGACAAGCTGCAGCAGACTTTTTTGTGTACGCCGCCGGTGGTAGCTGTACCAGGGAAGCCGGAATTGGGGACAGCGGCTTCAGCTGGGGTGAGCAACAATATTTCTGGTTCCGGCGGCCGGGAGGCAGATGAACTGCGGATTGGCCTGATGGACGCCTTCTTTGCGGAGCAGTTCCGGATCAATGACAGCGCGGCCGCGTTCAGATACTGGGAAGTCTATGACCGCACGACGAACCAGAAAGTTGATGGTGAAAAGTGGTCGTATGACCCTGCGGATGGCAGTGTGACGATTCATGGTGTGACGCTTTTCCATAAGTATACAGTCAGCTTTCTGGCGTACCGGATCTGGGAAGAGATTTCCATGTATAATCACACGACGAATCACTGGGACAAAGAGCATCTGATGCAGATTGATCCGCGTTATCCCGAGACGCAGGAATACCTGCTTGGCTGGATGAAGAACTGGTGTGAGACGCATCCGGATACAACAGTTGTGCGTTTTACCTCGATGTTTTATAATTTCGTCTGGATCTGGGGCAGCAATGAGCGGAACCGCAACCTGTTTACCGATTGGGGCTCTTATGATTTTACAGTCAGCGCTCTGGCACTGGATGAATTTGAAAAAAAATATGGCTACGCCATGACTGCCGAAGATTTTATTAACAAAGGTAATTTGCATGTGACCCATATGCCGGGCGACGAGCGAAAAAAAGACTGGATGACATTTATCAATGACTTCGTCATTTCCTTTGGAAAACAGCTCATTGACCTGGTGCATTCTTATGGGAAAAAGGCTTATGTCTTCTACGATGACAGCTGGGTCGGCGTAGAGCCGTACAACGGCCGGTTTTCCGAATTCGGCTTTGATGGCCTGATTAAGTGTGTGTTCTCCGGCTATGAGGCAAGGCTTTGTGCCGGTGTGGACGTGCCGACGCACGAGCTGCGTCTGCATCCTTATCTGTTCCCGGTAGGTTTAGGCGGTGCGCCGACCTTTGCCGAGGGCGGCAATCCGACGCTGGATGCGAAAAAATACTGGATCAGTGTGCGGCGCGCGCTGCTGCGGGCAAAAATTGACCGGATTGGCCTGGGCGGCTATCTGCATCTGACAGAACAGTTTCCGGATTTCTGCGATTATATTGAAAAGGTGGCGGATGAGTTCCGCCTGATCCGCTCCTTCCACGATGCGGGAAAGCCTTATACGATCAAAACAAAAGTGGCCGTTCTTCACTACTGGGGGGCGCTTCACTCCTGGACGCTTTCCGGCCACTTTCATGAGACTTATATGCATGACCTGATTCATATCAACGAGGCGCTTTCCGGGCTGCCTGTGGATGTGCGATTCCTTTCCTTCGAGGATGTGAAAAATGGCGCACTGGCTGATATCGATGTGGTCATTAACGCAGGCCGTGCGGGCAGCGCGTGGAGCGGCGGCGACGCCTGGAAGGACGACGAGCTTGTAACCATCCTCACCAAATGGGTATACGAGGGCGGTACCTTCCTCGGCGTGAACGAGCCTTCCGCAGTCGAGGGTTATGATACCTTTTTCCGCATGGCGGATGTACTTGGAGTAGACGAAGATACTGGCGCGAAAGTGTGTCACGGAAAGTGGAGCTTCGATGTGTGCGGTGGAGAGAATCTTTTCACTATGACTGATGCGTGTGCGGACAGGGCGGAAGCGCGTGGAGCGGCTGGCGAGTGTGCGGATGGTAATGTCTGTGTTACAGCGAAGATAATTCCAGATGGTGTGGCCATTGAGGCAAAGGAAAACCGCTTCCTGACCGATGGTGCTGCGAAGATCCTCCTGGCAGACGGTGATCAGCCGCTGGTGACAATTCATGATTTTGGGCAGGGAAAAGGAATCTATCTGTCTTCCTTCCAGGTCAATCAGGAGAATACCCGCATGCTCTATCAGCTGATCCGTTACGCGGGCGGAGAGGGGCTTATGGGTCTTTATATGACAGACAACCTTTATACCGAGTGCGCGTATTATCCGGCGAGCGGCCGTCTGGTCGTGATCAACAACAGCGATACGGAGCAGACCACGACCATCCCGACAGAGAAGGGCGAGCGGACTGTGAGCATTGCGCCGTATGATACGACATTTATTGAATTATAAAATTTATGGAGGTTGACTCCTCTATACCGGATTCTATTACCGGCTAGAGCGGCAGCATCGGGCAGGGAAAATTTTGGCTTATGTCGCACCAGACCTGAAATATTTTCGGGATGAATGAGAAAAAACCGAAAAAAATTGATAAAAATGCGATTTTGCCCGCTCGTATCGAAAAAATATCGGATTTGGCAAAAAAAACTTTCTTTACAAATGCAGAATCATGTGTTAGTATGTTTCTAAATTTTGGAACGAGTTGTGCTAAGGATGATTGCTTCGCAGGCGAAGACTGATTGTTCAGTTTTTGCCTGCGTTTTTCTTTGCATAAGATGTTCCGGTAAATGTTTGAGGAGGATACAGGTATGTTGAATGTTGTAAAGAGTGTAAATGATGTCGTTAACGGCATCGTCTGGGGCTGGCCCGCGCTGATTCTTCTGGCATTTGTCGGCGTGCTGATGACCTGCCTGACGAGGTTTTTCCAGATCAGCCATATCGGCCACTGGATGAAGCTGACGATCGGGGCGATTTTCAGCGATAAGGACGTGACCGGACATACGAAGGATAAGTCAATCTCTCAGTTCCAGTCGCTGTGTACGGCGCTGGCGGCGACGGTCGGTACTGGTAATATCGTTGGTGTGGCAGGCGCGATCATGGTAGGCGGTCCGGGCGCGGTGTTCTGGATGTGGCTGATCGCTTTCTTTGGCATGATGACAAACTATTCGGAGAATGTTCTGGGTATCTATTACCGCCGGAAGAATCAGGCGGGAGAGTGGTCCGGCGGCGCGATGTATTACTTACGGGATGGCCTGGGCGCGAAGAAAGGCTGCAAGGGCATCGGTGCGGTGCTGGCAGTGTTGTTTTCTATCTTCTGTTTCCTGGCTTCCTTCGGTATTGGCAACATGACGCAGGTGAACTCGATTTCCGGAAATATGGAATCTGTGTTTGGCGTGCCGACCTGGCTGACTGGTATCGTTGTGCTGATTCTGGCAGGGCTGGTCATTGTCGGCGGCCTGAAGCGCATCGCATCCGTGACAGAGAAAATTGTGCCGTTCATGGTAGTTCTTTACATCGTGGGGACAGTTGTCATCCTGATTACGAATATTTCGCAGGTGGGGGCAGTATTTGGAGCCATTTTCAAAGGCGCATTCGCGCTGAAAGCAGCCGGCGGCGGCGTGATAGGTTATGGCGTCAAGCTGGCGATTGAACAGGGCATGAAGCGCGGCGTTTTCTCAAATGAAGCCGGTCTTGGTTCCTCCGTTATGGTTCACTCGAACTCAAACGTGAGCGAGCCGGTACGCCAGGGTATGTGGGGCATTTTCGAGGTATTTGCGGATACCATCATTGTCTGTACGCTGACTGCGTTCGCGGTGCTTTCTTCCGGGCTGGTAGATCTGGAGACAGGAGAGACCGTTGCGGAGTACGCCGGTGTCACACTGACAAAGGCCAATATCGTCGCCCAGGTCTTTTCCATGCATTTCGGTCAGGTGGGCGCAGCGTTTGTAGCCATCGCGATCATGCTTTTCGCATTCTCGACCGTATTGGGCTGGAGCCATTATGGAACGAAGGCGTGTGAATTTCTCTTTGGTGAGAAATATACGATTATCTATCGTGTGGTATTTGTAATTGCAATTTTCGGCGGCGCAGTCATGAGCGACAACTTGGCATGGGATCTGGCGGATACCTTCAACGGCCTGATGATGATTCCAAACCTGATCGGTGTGCTCGTACTCTCTCCGCAGGTTTACCAGATTACGCAGAACTATATAAACCGTGTTCTGAAAGGAAAGAAAGAGAAGCCGATGCTCTCCGCGTTCCCAGATGTGCAGAAGGAGCAGGAGCAGAAGCTGGCGAAAGAGGGCGTCTGAGACAGATATGATTCATATCGCAGAAAAATCAGGTGCTGCTGCAGTGATTGGCTGATCATGAGGTGCGATGAAACCGAATCCTGATATGAAAAGCTCTGACAAATTCATTAGCTGGATTTGCCGGAGCTTTTCGTCGTTTTCCTATAAAATTTTCCTTGTATCTCACTATTTACTTTGATAAACTATCAGCAGTATATGGGATATTGTTCCTTTCCCGACACAGCTTTGAATCGTAGCGGGGTGTCGCAGAAACGACGAATGTCGTTTCCTGCGTAGACTCATTTCTTTGCGGTTGACTCAGAAGGATGAAAAGAAGGGTGGCAGAAATAAATATGGAATACAATTATGATGTAAGTATTATCGGAGCCGGACCGGGCGGTATTTTCGCGGCATATGAGATTGTGACGAACCGGCCGGATCTGAGAGTAGCCGTTTTTGAAAAGGGGCATTCGCTGGAAAAGCGGAAATGTCCGATTGACGGGGAAAAGGTGAAGTCCTGCGTTGGCTGCAAGACCTGTTCCATTATGAGCGGGTTCGGCGGAGCGGGTGCGTTTTCGGACGGTAAATATAATGTGACAAATGATTTCGGCGGCACGCTGTATCAATACATCGGTAAGGAAAAAGCCCTGGAGCTGATGTATTATGTCGATGAGATTAATATGAAATATGGCGGGGAAGGCACGAAGATGTACTCGACAGCAGGGACGAAGTTCAAGAAGCTTTGTATGCAGAACGGCTTGAACCTTCTCGATGCGTCTGTGCGGCACCTGGGGACGGATATCAATTATAAAGTGCTGGAGAATCTCTATGAGTTTTTGAAGGATAAGGTTTCCTTCTATTTTGACACACCGGTAGAAGGCGCGGAGAAAACAGAAGGCGGCTATCTGGTTTTCGTACGGGGAAAAAGTCTTGCGGAGAAAGCGGACATTTTAGAAAATACGGCGGCCGCTTCGCTGGATGGGACACCCGGCTTGACTTCAAAACGAGAAGGGCAAGGGTATTTCTGCCGTGAATGTGTGATTTCCGTCGGCCGCAGCGGCAGTAAATGGATGGAGACGATCTGTGAGGAGCTCGACATCCCGACCAAGTCCAACCGCGTGGACATCGGCGTGCGGGTGGAGCTTCCGGCGGTCATTTTTTCCCATCTGACTGACGAGCTTTATGAGAGCAAGATCGTCTACCGCACAGAAAAATTCGAGGATCGGGTGCGCACGTTTTGTATGAACCCGTACGGCATCGTTGTGAATGAGAATACGAACGGGATCATTACTGTGAACGGGCACAGTTATGAATCGGAAGAATTACAGACAGAGAACACGAACTTTGCACTTCTGGTGGCGAAGCATTTTTCCGAGCCCTTCAAGGACAGCAACGGTTACGGCGAGAACATTGCCCGCCTTTCCAATATGCTGGGCGGCGGCGTGATCGTCCAGCGCTTCGGCGATCTGGTGCGCGGCCGCCGCAGCACCGTCTCCCGTATCGAAGAGGGACTGGTGCGCCCGACCCTCAAGGCAACGCCCGGCGATCTGAGCCTGGTACTGCCCAAACGGATTCTGGATGGCATTATCGAAATGATTTATGCGCTGGATAAAATCGCGCCTGGCACCGCGAACGACGACACGCTTCTGTACGGTGTGGAGGTTAAGTTTTATAATATGGAAGTCGAAATTGACGGGAACCTGGAGACAAAGAACAAGGGACTGTATGTCATCGGCGATGGCAGCGGCGTCACGCATTCCCTGTCGCACGCGTCCGCGAGCGGCGTATATGTCGGACGAAAGATCTGTGAGAAATGAATAACAAATAGTGAAAAAGGAGATTTCAGAAAATGAAATATGATTATCTTGTAGTAGGCTCAGGCCTGTATGGAGCAGTTTTTGCGCATGAGGCAAAAAATCATGGGAAGAGCGTTCTGGTGATTGATAAGCGTCCGAATATCGCGGGCAATGTTTATACGGAGGATGTGGAGGGGATTCATGTCCACAAATACGGCGCGCATATTTTCCACACGAATAATAAAAAGGTCTGGAATTATATCACACAGTTTGCAGAGTTTAACCGTTTTACGAATTCGCCGGTCGCGAATTACAAGGGTGAGTTGTATTCCATGCCGTTCAATATGTACACGTTTAACAAGATGTGGGGTGTGGTGACGCCAGAGGAAGCCGCGGCGAAGATTGCAGAGCAGAGAAAGGAGATCACTGGTACGCCGCGCAATCTGGAGGAACAGGCGATTTCTCTGGTCGGCCGTGATATTTTCGAAAAACTGGTGAAGGGCTACACGGAAAAACAGTGGGGGCGTGACTGCAAAGACCTCCCGGCGTTTATCATCAAGCGTCTGCCTGTCCGCTACACCTTTGACAACAATTATTTCAACACACTCTATCAGGGCATTCCGATCGGAGGTTATACGAAGATGGTCGCGAATCTGCTGGAGGGAATTGAGGTTCGCCTGAATACCGATTATCTGGCGCAGAAAGCCGAGCTGGATGCGCTTGCGGACCGGGTTGTGTACACTGGTCCGATTGACGCATACTTTGCTTATCAGCTCGGCTGCCTGGAGTATCGTTCGGTGCGTTTTGAGACAGAGCTTTTGGATCAGCCGAATTTCCAGGGAAATGCAGCTGTGAACTATACCGACCGCGAGACCCCCTGGACCCGTATTATCGAGCACAAATGGTTTGAATTCGGCAAGGATGAGGAGGGCAACGACCTGTCAAAGACGGTGATCAGCCGCGAATACAGCTCCGAGTGGAAGCTGGGCGACGAGCCTTATTACCCGGTCAACGATGAGAAAAACGGTGCCCTTTACGCGCGGTACCGCGCTCTTGCCGATGCGGAAGAAAACGTCATCTTTGGCGGCCGCCTGGGAGAGTATAAGTATTATGATATGGACGCGGTTATCGCATCTGCGCTGGAGCTGTGCGGGCGGGAGTTGTAGAGTCCTTCGGAAACCGCACAATTGCCTTGAAAAGATCTCCGTCGGTCACGATTTCAAATTGCCCGCCCTGAAGCTCGACGAAGTTTTTTACGATGGCGAGGCCAAGCCCGCTGCCTTCAGTGTTGCGGGATTTATCGCCGCGCACGAAGCGCTCGGTCAGGGTATTGACGTCGAAGTCCAGCTCCTGGGCGGAGGTGTTCTTGATTGTGATGACCGCCTCGCCAGAGAGAACTTCCAGCTGTACCCAGGCGCGCGTCCCGGTGAGGGCATATTTGGCAACGTTGACCAGGAGGTTTTCAAGGACACGGTAGGTTTTTTCCGAATCCAGCTCGAGGAGGACGCGTTCGGGATTTGTTGTATTTCCACCTGGCTCTGAACTGGCAGAGGAACGGATGGCGGCATCGGTGCTGTTGTTATCTGTATTTGCGAAAGCAGCAGGAACCGATGTGCTCCAACCGCTGCCCGGTGTGCGCACGCGGCAGTCGATCCCGGCGGCCTCCAGGCGATCTTGCTGCTCAGCAACGGCCTGGCGTACCATTTCAGAGAGGTTAACCGGACTTTTTTTCAGTTCTACATTGCCGCTGGCTGCTTTGCTCACCTCAAAAAGGTCTTCAATCAGCTTTTTCAGCCGCAGGGATTTGCGGTCAAGAATGTCGATGTAGCTGCGGCGCTCTTCTTCCGTGATATTCTCATCCTTCAGAAGATTGACATAGGTGATGATCGCGGTCAGCGGCGTTTTCAGGTCGTGAGATACGTTTGTGATCAGCTCCGTCTTCATGGCCTGGCTGCGCATCTCCCGGTCGACTGCCTTTTGAAAACCGGAGCCGATGGTGGCGAGCGCTTTTTTTATGGGTTCAAAAATGCCAAGATCCTCCGGAATGTCTATTGCGAGGATGCCATCCGCCATCTGTTCCGTCGCGGTCAGCAGTCTCTGGTATTGGCCTTTGACCCGGTTTACATATCGGCGAAGGCCGAAAAAGAGGATGGCACTGTAAACGCCCGTCCCAATCATATCCCAGAATAGGAACCGGAAAAGACACGGCAAGTAGAAGATGTAGTA
>JAJPWX010000132.1 GCA_021205755.1 Lachnospiraceae bacterium
TATCGTACCTTGAAAACCGCATACAGAAAAAATATCCGATGAATTTCATTTTATGAGAAAGCCAGGATGAGAATCCTGTCAATAAGATTAAATTCATCACAAGACATCCGAGGATATGTTCAGGTTGTTGAGAGACGACTTGAATGTATAAAATTGCAACAAAATTTATTAATGAGCATTAATAAAGAAAAGAACCAGCCGGAGCATACAACGCTATGTATGCGAAGGTTAAGCGAATAAGAGCGCAGGGTGGATGCCTTGGCACTAAGAGCCGATGAAAGACGTGATAAGCTGCGAAAAGCTTCGGGGAGGAGCAAATATCCATCGATCCGGAGATATCTGAATGGGGAAACCCGGCGGAGAAACCCTCCGTCACCCATACGCCAATCCATAACGTATGGGAGGGAACCCGGTGAACTGAAACATCTAAGTAGCCGGAGGAAGAGAAAGAAACATCGATTCCGTAAGTAGCGGCGAGCGAACGCGGAAGAGCCCAAACCGGGATGCGTGCATCCCGGGGTTCGGACCGCAGAATTGATTCTGTGACTGTAGGGGAACGGTTTTGGGAAAGCCGTCCAGAGAGGGTGAAAGACCCGTACCCGAAACGGAAGCAGACATGGCGGTATCCAGAGTACCACGAGACACGTGGAACCTTGTGGGAACAAGCGGGGACCACCCCGTAAGGCTAAATACTACTTAGTGACCGATAGCGCATAGTACTGTGAAGGAAAGGTGAAAAGGACCCCGGGAGGGGAGTGAAAGAGAACCTGAAACCCTGTGTTTACAAGCTGTGGGACATCTATGATAAGATGGACCGCGTACTTTTTGTAGAACGGTCCGGCGAGTTGCGGACACTGGCAAGGTTAAGTATCAAAGATACGGAGCCGGAGGGAAACCAAGTCTTAATAGGGCGGAAAGTCAGTGTATGCAGACCCGAAACCGGGTGATCTACCCATGTCCAGGTTGAAGCTGCCGTAAGAGGTAGTGGAGGACCGAACGCACATCTGTTGAAAAAGGTGGCGATGAGGTGTGGGTAGGGGAGAAATTCCAATCGAACCCGGAGATAGCTGGTTCTCCTCGAAATAGCTTTAGGGCTAGCCTCGTTTTAGTCTAATGGAGGTAGAGCACTGAATTTCCTAGGGGGCGTCAAAGCTTACCGAAGAATATCAAACTCCGAATGCCATATAGATGATGAACGGGAGTCAGACTGCACGAGATAAGTTGGGTGGTCAAAAGGGAAACAGCCCAGACCTCCAGCTAAGGCCCCAAAGTGCGTGTTAAGTGGGAAAGGATGTGGGATTTCAAAGACAACCAGGATGTTGGCTCAGAAGCAGCCACACATTAAAAGAGTGCGTAATAGCTCACTGGTCGAGAGATCCTGCGCCGAAAATTTCCGGGGCTAAAACACGCCGCCGAAGCTGAGGAATTGAGAAATCAATTGGTAGAGGAGCATTGCATACGTGAGGAAGCAGTACCGTAAGGAGCTGTGGAGTGTATGGAAGAGAGAATGCCGGAATGAGTAGCGAGAGGGAGGTGGGAATCCTCCCGGCCGAATATCCAAGGTTTCCAGAGTAAAGCTGATCTGCTCTGGGTAAGTCGGGGCCTAAGGCGAGGTCGAAAGACGTAGCCGATGGACAGCAGGTTGAGATTCCTGCACTGCAGTGAGACAGAACTGTGGGGACGCATGTGGAGAGCACGGGCGCGGAATGGAAAGCCGCGTACAAGCGAGGTAGCCGTAAGGGAGGCAAATCCCCCTTGCAAAGCGAAGGCGTGAAGTGGACCGAAGTTTTAGTAGGGAAGCGTGTGAGCCATGTGCCAAGAAAAGCCGCTATTGTTCTAACTGTACCCGTACCGTAAACCGACACAGGTGGATGAGGAGAGAATCCTAAGGCCGACGGAAGAAGCATTGTTAAGGAACTCGGCAAAATGGCCCCGTAACTTCGGGAGAAGGGGCGCCAGGGAGACCTGGCCGCAGAGAATAGGCCCAAGCAACTGTTTAGCAAAAACACAGGTCTATGCAAAACCGCAAGGTGAAGTATATGGGCTGACGCCTGCCCGGTGCTGGAAGGTTAAGAGGAGAGCTTAGCGCAAGCGAAGGTTTGAATTCAAGCCCCAGTAAACGGCGGCCGTAACTATAACGGTCCTAAGGTAGCGAAATTCCTTGTCGGGTAAGTTCCGACCCGCACGAAAGGCGTAATGATTTGGGCGCTGTCTCGACAATGCATCCGGTGAAATTGAAGTACCAGTAAAGATGCTGGTTACCCGCGCCAGGACGGAAAGACCCCATGGAGCTTTACTCTAGCTTGGCACTGGGATTCGGTAATGCATGTACAGGATAGGTGGGAGGCAGTGAAGAGGTGACGCCAGTTGCCTTGGAGCCAATGTTGGGATACCACCCTTGCGTTATTGGGTTTCTAACCCGCGGCCGTAAGCCGGCCGGGGGACAATGCCTGGTGGGGAGTTTGACTGGGGCGGTCGCCTCCGAAAGGGTATCGGAGGCGCCCAAAGGTTCCCTCAGAATGGTTGGAAACCATTCGAAGAGTGCAAAGGCAGAAGGGAGCTTGACTGTGACACCGACGGGTGGAACAGGTACGAAAGTAGGGCTTAGTGATCCGGTGGTATTAAGTGGGAATGCCATCGCTCAACGGATAAAAGCTACCCTGGGGATAACAGGCTTATCACTCCCAAGAGTTCACATCGACGGAGTGGTTTGGCACCTCGATGTCGGCTCATCGCATCCTGGGGCTGTAGCAGGTCCCAAGGGTTGGGCTGTTCGCCCATTAAAGCGGTACGCGAGCTGGGTTCAGAACGTCGTGAGACAGTTCGGTCCCTATCCGGCGCGGGCGTAGGATATTTGAGAGGAGCTGCCCTTAGTACGAGAGGACCGGGGTGGACTGGCCACTGGTGTACCGGTTGTTCCGCCAGGAGCACGGCCGGGTAGCCAAGCCAGGCAGGGATAAACGCTGAAGGCATCTAAGCGTGAAGCCCCCCTCAAGATGAGATATCCTAAGACCCCTTGGAGAATACGAGGTAGATAGGGCAG
>JAJPWX010000113.1 GCA_021205755.1 Lachnospiraceae bacterium
TATGAATTATAAAGAATACATTTGAAACAAAGTACACAACCTATTATGAGAAGAAAAGCACTTCTCATAATACTCCAGAATCTGGCGATTCTGTCGTTGACCTATCAAGAAAAGTCCGCAAGCGCACTTTTCTTCTGATAGGTCATATTATCAGTATGATATGAACTGCGCACGTACAACGCTGACATGCCTGTCGGAACAGTATAACTTTCCTGTCAGCGATGATGTTTACACTGCAGCCATTGGAATGCATGGTGCCGGTGGGCTTCGGAAACGCCCCCCTCACATACGTTCGGCGGCAGGATACCGGTTTCTTCTGAAATATGCCTCGCCGTCTCAGAAGCCCGCACCAGAGGCGAATACAGGATCTCGTCTATTGTCAGTTTTTCAGCGGCAAGCTGTTTGCCAAGCACGATTGCCTGTTCATGCCCACGCTCCGTAAGGGCAATATCCGTAGCGCCGCAGATCTTATTCCCGCGTCGCAACGAGCCAAGTAGCCGTGCTTGCACGGATATTTGGCGACTGCCGCGAGGATCCCATACCCTCAGGGTATGGGACTGTCGACATTCCAGATTGTCTCTCCATGTCTTGTGAAATAAAGTGTTCCCCCCCTTCTCTCCTCCTCAGAACAAATGCTCAAGATAACTCCCATCCGGCTGTAATTCCTCAAAGCATTCCGTCAAATTATCATCATACATGATCTGCAGCACTTGCCGCATTCCACCGGCCAGTTCCTTTTTCTCATATTCTTCTCGAGTAATCCAGTATACCTGTCCTTCTTCAGAGCTTTTCAAATCTCCCTCGAATGACTCTGCACGGTAAAGCAGACCAACGTTATGTAAACCATCCCGATACCAGTGATAGATCCCTTTCAGCACCGGATGATGAATCGTCAGTCCCGTTTCTTCCTTCATTTCCCGGATCATCGCTTCTGTAAATGTCTCCCCGGCTTCCACATGGCCTCCGGGGAATGTCGTACCGCTGTAATTGCTGCCTGTTTTATCCAGGGCAAGTATCTGATCCCCATCGCACAGCATACACATATTCATGAAGATTACTTTTTCCGGCGGATGTTTCTCCGCCTTTTCATGATTTTTCATTTGCATCACCATTTATAATTGATATCTATTTTCATCCAAAATCAAGTCAAGAGCTCATATGCATCAAGGGCACTGATTTTCTTTTGACACATAGGGTTTGCATAGTCGACCGTAGAATGGGCGGTAGATTTCCCGATACAAATCCTGTACGGCGCGGTGCAGCTGTTCCGCTGGTAAATCAATACCAGATCGTCCAATATATAAAATATTATAATCCACGCCAAACAGCAGGCATTTTGTATTCGTCAACACAGCGCCGTTTGAAAGATAAAAATGTATTCGTCTTCGGCGGAGAGTTACTTCCTCATCAGTCTTTGCCGTATCAGGACTTTCTGCCTCAATGAAAACACCGTTTTGGGCCGGAAGCTCGTCCTCCAGTTTCTGCAGAAATTCACTGCCGGTTCCATGACCACGCAGTTCAGGAATCACTGCAAAGTCAAATACCCTCCGGGCATTTGACCCTCGCGGATCTACACTCCGTTCCGGTCGGCGCTAAGCGAACGTCCACTGGACGTTCAGCGCCGCCAAATATCCGTGCAAGCACGGCTACTTGGCTCGTTGCTTCGCGGGAATAATCCAGAAGTGCATACATGCCGTCTTCTGTCAGGATATAGCAGGCATAAGCCAGCAGTTGATCATCGTCATGGTAGCCATAGCTGGCATATTTTCCTTCGCTTGTCATTTTCTCCATGGACGAGTACGGTCGACGCTCATTGCGGGGAAAATCCTCTCTGATATGCGCTTTGTATATCTGCTTTAACTCATCCAGTTGCAGCTTTTTTATTTGTTTCACAGTTTTTCCTCTAATTGTACGCAGTCGGAGAAGGCTCCGTAAGATTACACAAATTATATCAACAAGAAATCACCTGTGCGAGATCACAGCCCCTACCGTAATTACAGCCATTATAACAGCTACCAGAAGAAGCGGTATCATCCCATCTACATAACCCTTCACTTTATCCAGGCCATAATATAGAAGGTAACAAATCATACTGACAGCGGCAAAAATCAGTGTCATGACAAGAAACACGATCACTGTTGATTTCGTAAACTGTCCCTGCGCAAACAGAGCGTTCAGTTCCAGAAACATCAGAGTCGTCCATCCGACAATCAGAAACAGTTCTGTCGTTACCTGCCGCTTTAAAAGTACACTGGTTCCAATCAGCAGGACGATATAAACAACCACGCCGCCGATCAGCACCGCATTTCGAGGAATTAACAGCGCTTCACCCTCCACAGCACCACTACCCTGAACGATCTTCGTTACTGCAGCCACACCAAACAACAGCGCCGGGATTAAAAGCCACCTGCTCCGGAGACCTTTGACTGCGCCTTCCGGCTTGAACGCAATCAGCCACCATGCCAGATAAAAGGCACAGCAGCCAATCATCAGCAGATTCCCCGTCAGTATCTGACGAGTCTGTGCAGCTAAATCTGAAAACATACTGCTTCCTCCCTACCTTGTTCATCGTCTAATCATCACTTTTTTATCTAGCTGTTCCGATAGACAAATAATTCCGTTTACGGTCTGGCCTTTCATGTCTACATATTCATTGCCGCAGTCCATTTTTAAACTCCTGCTCGTTTATCTTCATCATTTTGACAAAATCATCGTAATTGTCTGCATCTTTCGGAATCTTCAGGCCATGCTTAATAATACAAACATCTGTCTCCTGTACCTCCTTCACTTCATAACTGGTGCCCTTGCTCATCCAATAAGATCTGTTGCTCGATAGTTCTGCATCGGGATAAAGGTAGTAGCCTTTCTTAGATTCAAAACGAAACAGGTAAGCAAGTAGCTGCAGATAATCTTTGTTACCGATATTATTGACCGGCTTATACTTAGCATCAGCAATGACACGATTTTCGTTATTATGGCTGATAAAGTCCGGATATATAAGGCCAGCTCTTCCTGTAAACAGCCACTGGGCGCCTTGTCCTGCCTTGTTTCTGGGATGATAAAACAGGTCTTCTATGAGGAGATTAATATATTCTTCCCACAACCAGGCACCGTCAAATAAAATCCCATAAATCTGTCGGTTCCCCATTCCTATCTGGTGTTTTTCCTGCTGTAAAATCAAAATACATAAGTTCTGTAAAGCACGGTATTCCCGGTAATAAGCATGTCTGATCGTATTATGTTTGTTTTCTGTAAGTATCTTTGTTTTATCAAATGGTTCATAGTGAGGCGTAGCACTTACAACAAGTTTAACCTCATCTTTTACACCTGACAAAAGGCGATTGCCATATGGCTTTTTCTTAATAAATTCAATGGTGTGACGTACCAGTTCCATCAACGAATTATCATAAGAATATTCTCTCTGGCTGTAAGCCACATTCCCAGTAAAAGGCGTATTTTTCGCAATATGCCTTGCTATGTCTATAGTTCCCTTTACATTACTATTGTTGTAGTTTTTACGGATATAGGTTTTAAAAATTCCTTTCCGCATCGCCACCTGAAGGTAATGAGGAAACAAAAAGAGCAAAAGGCTGAAAAGCCGATTATCCTGATCAGTGTCTGTCTCAAGATCTAACATACTCGGGAAATCCATTACCTGATCAAGCATATACTGAAAAAAGAAATCGCTGTTCTTACCGCTAAAACGGGATTCTATAACAAGCCGCTCAGTGCCACATCCAAGAAAACCCATAATATTCCCGGATTGATAAGTATTATTCACACTTTGGAGAATAAACTGATCTTTTGTGAGATCTTCTGTGTCATCAACCGTATCTGGAAAAACAAAGATTCCTGCTCTTTCCAACTGCTCTAATGTTTTATCCGCGATTTTCTCGGTCAGTTTGGGAATAACAGTAAAATCTTCCTTTCGTGTCTGCGTGTTATCTCTAATTCTGAACTGCTTCATCGGCAATACCCTCATCCGACTTCCTGTATCCATATGCTTTTGCAAATTTATCCATGATCCCACTCTCATCATACATTCCCTGAACATATTCCTGCAAAAGCGGCTGAAGGTAATCGGTCCATAGCTGATCAAAATCCAGCGTTTTAAGCTTCAAAAAGTAAGCAGCACCAATCTGATAATTCTCATTCAATTCTTCCACATTTACAATTTCCCGATTCAATGCGTTCATCCGGCGGATTGCTTCTGCTTCCAGTTCATCATTATTAAGAGAAGCGAGCATTTCCAGATGATCATCAGCCCGAAGTTCGACAAAACGGAATCGTCGGCGCATAGCAAAATCGAAACTATCTACAGATCTGTCAATATCATTCATAGTTCCGATAATATACACATTTTCCGGGATATAAAACTTATCATCCGGGTCTTCGTGCAGATTAGAATATTGTGTAGATACTTCACCGGCGCGACCGCGGTAACCAGGATCTATGGCAAAAAATAATTCTCCGAAAATCTTTGAGATCTCGCCTCGATTGATCTCATCAATGATAAAAATATATTTTTTTAATTCTACCGAATCAGCAATGGAATTGGACTTCCGCGATTTCTTTGCCTGAATCGCATGAAAAACAGGAAGTTCATAGGAATAGCCCTGTGTTCCAAATTTCTTACCAAAGAATTCCGTCAGGTCTTTCACCTTACTGAATTTCTTGCCGGATTCAATCATCTTCCGAATATTATCACGGCTGATAGAAAGCTTATCTACTGTTTCGTTATCCGGAATAGAAACATTTATATGTCGTTCATCATAGCTTGTAATATAGAACTTATGGCCACTTAAAGTTTGCAATCCTGCCTCTTTGCTATCCAGATCAAGATTATCAAGATATTCTTCAATCATTGTGTTGGCAGATACCTCTTTTGCAATCTCTTCCCTTGACTTCTGTGAGTCTTCGTAATTTTTCCTCGCCCGGGCAACAAATCGCTTAAATACGCCGTCATACAGTTCAAACCCCATAGATCCGTCTTCGTTAATCCTTGGGCGCAGGCCTTCTACAAAATCTGTATAGTCATAACTGGGATGAAATTGAACAAACTCCACCTGTTTCCTCTGTTCATCGGATAACATCGTATAATCATCAAAATAACCGTCACTGATAATATCTGCTGCGATTTCTTTCGCCAAATATGATTTACCAGTGCCGGGTGCTCCACGAAAAATGATGTTCTTCGATTCTATCAACATAGAGGAGTAGGGATTCCTGTAGCCTTTAAATTTTTGAACCAGTTCTTCCTGTACAGCCATCTCTGTTTCTTCCTGTACAGCCTCTGCTTCTTCTTTTTCCCGATAAATAAGAACAAACTGATCTCCATCCTCACCGAATCGCTTCAGACATTCCTGTACGAAAATAATTGTTGAAAAAATATTCCAACTGTAAATAACAAACATCCGGCCATTATCATAGGCATACGTTAAATATTCTATCGTATTTCGATGTTTTTTGAATTCATCCACACTTGAAAAGATACCGCAGATCATTTCGCTGCCTGTATTATACTTACATATCGGGAATGCCTCTTTTTCTTCAACTGACAATCCCGAAATCTGTTTTTCAAATATCTGGCAGGCTATACGCGGCATTGTCTGGTTAGAATTCCTTCTTTCCCCTTTGCTATAGGAACGTTTAATTACTTCTCCATTCGCGCGCCTGAAATATGCTTCAAGTGGTTTATAATTATCGCCCAAGGACAAATTGCTCATAGTAAAGCGCTTATCTGTCGATTTCACAGCATCGGCTGTAATCGTTAATTCAAACTTTTCCTGTTTCGTTTGAATGTCAAAGCCCTGTCCCTGCAGAAAATTTTTTGCCTCCACAGCATTAAAGCCATCTGCAGAAATATCTGTGTCATTCGCAAGATGATCTGCTACAGCTATCACATATTTCGGAGGGTATTTTCTCCCACTCTCTGTAACAAGCTCATACTTCGTGCTTTGATTATGAAACGGAACACCGTTCTCATCAATATATTTCAAAGCATCCATAATATCTTTTAATTTGATTTTTGGTATAGCCATAGTTACACGCTCCTTAGTTTTACTCATCTTGCGTTTATCTTATCTCTATAAATACCCTTCCAATCCCATGTACCGGATTCATCAAACTTCGTATCCGTGCTTTCTGCCCTAAGCTTATCATTTCCTGACTCAAAAGCTCAACCAATTCATGCACAACAGATTCCATAGATTCTTTCCCGACATAGCGAAAATAACAATCCATCTGGTTACATTGCAGCCCGTATCTGACATATCTGGATAGACTGTGCTGATCTCGGAATACAAGATGATTCCTGACAAAATAATTCTCATCTTCTCTATCACATGAAGGAATACGCGAAAAGTCACTGTGGTCATTCCCTATCATCATATCTGACAGGCAATAATAATCATAACAGATACGACCATCTTTAGAATTTGCCAGATCCCAGGTGACATCCAGATTATAGGGTTCTCCGTTTATCTTTACAATGTTCCACATATGCGGTATGTTTTAAAGATGTTTTTCTGTAAATTTTCATAAACAACTGCCTGTAATCATACCATATTGCAGTAATTTTTACAATTAGAACATTTCTGTTCGCACAGATTTCTTCCATGTTTGAGTGATTTACATATATCTTAATTCACCAATTATTTTTTCATATAGTGATTCATATCCCCGAAAAGTCCTCTGTCACTGTGCCCTGTCTTATGTCCCTTAGCATCATAATGATCAATGTCACTGAATATACCCGGATCGCTTCTTCCAGTTTTGTGTCCGTGATTGTCATGGTGCGTTAGTCCTCCGGTCAGGTTCTGTGTGCTATATCCCACTTTATGCCCTTTGGCATCATAATTTGTCGTACCGCCAAACAGACTCGGCCTGCTCTCACCAATCTTCTTCCCTTTTGCATCATAATGATTTACCGTACCAAAAGCTCCTACTCTGCTGTAACCTTCTTTTTTTCTCATAATTGATCTCCTCTCATTTTTGTGGTCTTACCAATCAGTTTTCAAACTCTGGCGAGCTAGGGTAAGGACTACCGCCCATTTGCTTTTATTATGCATCATTTTTACATATTTCAAAGTAACTGGCACACCAGACAACACTTACTGCAATGCCTGTCACCACGCAGCGTCTTCCGAATCCAATACAGGAACCGCAACGGAACCACCTCTTTTCTTCTGAATACCTTAAATAGCTTAAATATAACATACCTTATAATGAGTCCAAAAACAGGTCTTGCAAAAGAACTTTTGTTCGCGCTGAATCTGATGAATCTTAGTCTATCGCAAATTACTGCACGGATGGTCGCCTTTAGTGCGACATTTCCTTGTTCTCACTATAGAAATTTTTTTATACAGGTATTTCAAAACGGATACACGACTCTTCCCGCCAGACGCATCAAAGATGACCCGATTGGTGCAAGAATCAGCGTGCAGCACAGAATCACTCCAATCATGATAAACATCAAAGCCAGCGGTATACCAACGCAAAGTACATAGCAGACTTTCAACATAACCCAGGTAAATTTAACAAACAGCCAAATCATAAGAAAAAACATCAATAAAATCAGTATTGACATATCATCATCTCCTATCCAATCCGCATATCCTGCAGTTTTCGTATCGCCATCTGTACCTGTTGCTTCGTTTCTTTCACTTTCCGCTTCGACTGTTCGATCTTGTTCTGAACCATTACGTCTGCAAAAATATTATCACAAAAGATGTCTATAAACTCTGTTACTCCATCAAATTTCACGGAGATTTCGCTGTAAAACTGAACATCCTCCAGTTCCCGGCTGAATGCTCGAAGCTCTCTCTCCTGTCCATGATTTTCCTTTCAAATCATGGACGTAGGCCGCGCCATTGTGCGAAGCACAATTCTGCATGCGCGGCTCTCCAAATACGCTTCTTCCAGACACTCCTGCGCGTCCCCGATTTTTGAGTGCTTCATCATACTGCTGAACATTCCGCCGCCGAATATGTCCCATAAGCCAAATGCGCTGGCACTGTCCAGACATTTTTCCGTCTTGTTCAGCGCCGTGAGAGCACGGTTCCCTGCCACGATTGCCTCATCAATCTCTCTTCTCTGAGCATCATTCATTCCCATTGTTTTTCCCTTTCTCTGGTTGGTGGCAGATGTCTATATATAAAAAAAGACTTCTGCCACAATATACGTTGTCGCAAAAGTCTTGTTTTTAATTCATCCCGTGCAGAAAAACGATCCTGCATGATAGTCGGTGCGAAAGCCTGTCGGCCAACTACTCCCTTTTGATGAACCAGATTATACATCTTTGTTAATTTATTGTCAATATGTTTTTTCGAAGATTTCAACTGATTTCAGCTGAAACTTGGCCGAATTCCGATATGTGCCTTAATGCCAGTTCTGCATAATCGCGAGTATCTCAGCCTCGTAATCTCCGAAATTTGTGGTAAGGAGGGACCCGCTTGCGGGAGGATACCTTGCCACCTACGCACCTGCCCATCGCCGAAGGCGATTTAAATGCAGGTGCTCCATGTTCCGTCCTCCATGCCGCAGATTGGTCTCCACTCCGCGTTCTCCATCATCAAATTCCCAGATATGATAAGCAAGGCCACGATATTCAAAATCAATACTTCCACATCCGTCCTCTTCCGAATAACTATACTTCCAGCCCCGCTCCTCTATAAAAGAGCGAACCCGTTCCAAACGCTTTTCATCCATACTGTCAATCCTCCGTCAAAAATCTTGCTATATTCATCCAACCACTTCCAACACCGCATCCACGGTCTGCTGCCACTGCTCCTCTCTGGAAATCGAAGCGGTTCCATCCCCAGCCTGCTCTCCATAGAGGCCAAACCATGCATGACAGCCACCCTCTATACATATTTCGGTGTAATTTGTCGAATATTCTCTTCCAGCTTCGACCTTTTCCATGCTCAGGACACCATCATTGCTGCCATAAATGGAAAGCACCGCAAGATCTCCCAGGTCTTTTGTTGCATAAGCAGCCAACAGGATAACGCCATCCAGCTTGTCTGTATTTCCTGCCGCATAAGACGCAGCCATTGCGCCTCCAAGAGAATGACCAGAGATATACCAATGCTCATAATCATACTCTTCCATCACGTCATCGGCTCTGTTGATACCGAAAATAGCCATGTTGTAAGGCATCTCGAGTAAAAAGCAGTCCACGCCATTTTCCGCCAGCTTCATCATCAGCGGTGCATATGCCGTATACTCAACCTTTGCTCCCGGATAGAAAATAATCGCGCTGTCCTCTCCTGCACCATCAAAAAAGAGTCCATTGTCTATCTCGATTACCTCTACACTGCCGTTGCTTTCCAGATAGTCTGTGACTTTCGCATCAGCCCTGTAGTAATCACACGCATACCAGATCATCAGCACACCAAACAAAATACAAAGCTGCGCTGCCAGATTTACCAGCTGCTCGATCCAGTTTGTGCGTTTACTCGAGGAATCCATCTTTGCACCAAGAATTCCCATCACAACAAATCCGACGATAGCTAACAGAAACAGGATATTGCACGGAAATGAGGATATGTTTTTCCACAGTTCTGACAAGGACGGACGGCTGATAATCAGGGAAAGAAGAATCAGTACAAAACCGCCCGGCATCAGATAATGAAACTGCCTGTATAACAGTTGAATATCCTTATGTGCAGCAGCCAGTATTAATTTCCACAGGACTTTTCCAAGGCCAGCTATGATGCACAACAGTGCGCCGACCAAAAATATTGCTGAATGGTACATTGACGCAATCAGAGCTATTGAGATGCTGAAACATATGACCGGCAACGCATCTACAAGAGCCATTCCGAAAGATGCTTCAAGCTGTGTCTGATTCTTTTCTATCTTATTCGTCTCATCCGTTCCCATAAAAATCATCCTCTTTCATACACAAAAATACGCGATTCTATTTCAAAAGCTTCTTTAACTGCGCTTCTGCTGCAAATGGATAGCTATGGCTTAAGTGTTCAAAAATCTTTTCCCGACTTTCCTCCGGTTCTTCCTTATAATTCACGGTCACCATGTCATAGCCCCACAAGTCTTCTGGCTTTGAATAGACGCATACCGGCATTCCATATTCTCCGCCTCGCTTGTTTACCTTGCGGCGAAAGTCTTTAATCACCAGATAGGTCTGCATCTGAAGATCCGTCAGAATCCCGTTGAAGTTCTTTTCCCCACCTTTGCCGAAGCCGGCGCGTCTTTTCAGTTCCAGACCAATCAATTCATCCTGATCCTCAAAACAGTCCATGATCTTCTTACTGCGGATATTGGCCAGTTCATCATCCCATCTGGCATCAAAGTCATAGCCGTCTCTGCGGTAATTCGCGAAAACCGGAAACCATTCCAGGCTCACAAAAGCCGACTTTTTCCCGAAAAACTTTCCATATGCGACTTCATGACTCCGTGTAATCAGCTCCCGCCATTCCCACGGGTCCTGTTCCGGATCACCCGTCCACCAGAAGAGATTCGAGGTATGTTCTTCCACTGAAAAGCCTTCGATCTCATTCTTAAATAGTGGCAGAAAGCCGATCTCATTGATCCAGCTGATCAGATCGTGCCAACTGCGAATCCGCATGGGGTCGTTCCAGTCCATTCCGTACATAATCCATTCTCCATTTTCATTTGCCATAATTCTTTTTATCTTCTGTTCCTGCAAGAACAGCAACAGTCCTTCCTCATAGATGTCCTGCTTCTTTCGTGATGCAATACTATCACAAATTCATCCATTCTTCCACAGACAAATAAAAATCAATGTACAATCAGCAGCACATAGCAATGACATTTTTTTCGACAAAAAAAGCCCGCAACCATCGAAACAGAAGATTTTCTTCAGCTGCAGAGTTCTCTCTGCGTCAGGTTTCTACCTTTATAAAAGCATCCGATCACTGGATGCTTCGTAAGTCGTCCCAGTCCGTTCTTAATCGGAACCGTGTTCCTGGAAATCACCGGCAGCAGGACTTTATTTTTTTAGAGGTATACATAATTCAGTGCAGAACCTACAATATTGTTTATAGATCTATTCAAAATTATCCTCTGCCAGAGCAGAGCTTCCGGAAGAATGGAAGTCATATAAGATATTGTTTTCCGGGATTCGCTTAATCATTCAAAAACGCATTTCGCTGCCGTTAGATTCCTTACGCAGCCCTGCGCATAAAAAAGGACGCATTGGATCGTCACCAACACGTTCTCTGCCTTCCTATATCAGTTTTGAACCATTTTTCTGAGAAAACACTGAAAAAAATCATGAATTTGTCGGTACGAGATATGCACAGACACGTGTGTCACCGCACCGATGAGACGGCCATTCTGTATAATTGGTGAGCCGGACATTCCCTGCACAATGCCTCCGGTCTTCGCAAGAAGTACGGGATCGGTCACTTCGAGCACCATTCCCTTGTTGACATCGCTGCCATTTAAACGAATTTCTTTGATTTCTACCTCGTATTCCTGACAGGAACCATCGACCGTACACAGGATTACAGCCGTTCCCAACTCGATCTCCTGCCTGAGGGCAGTCTCATAAAGAGTCTGGTCTTCTATGGCCAATGAGAAGCCGGTGACGCGCCCAAAGATGCCATTCTCACTGTTTTCCTCTATCGTGCCGATCTGGTAACTGCTGCTGTAGTGTATGATTCCGGACAGTTCCCCAGGTGACCCGGATTCGCCTTTGACCACAGAAACAACCTCCGCATCATAGAGTGTGCCCTTCTGGATATTCAAAAGCTCGGCTGTATCAACGTCGCTGATGCCATGGCCGAGCGCTCCGAAATAGCCATCCTCATCGACATAGGTAAGCGTACCGATTCCCTGCGTATCATTGCGCACCCAGATTCCGGCCCTGTATTCGCCTTCCGAATCCCTGACCGGGACTACCTGAAGACTGATCTGCTCGCCCTGACGGTCGACATCCATGACCAGTGCTCCGCCGTCCGATTCCCGAATACAGGCGACCAGCTCCTCTTTGGTATTGACAGACGCTCCATTTACTGCCTGAATATAGTCGCCGGACTGCACAATATTTTCTGCCGGGCAGCAGGCGCTGCCATCCTCTGCCGTAATGGTTCCGGTATCTACGACAAACACGCCATCCGTCTCCAGATAAATCCCGATCGGCGTGCCGCCAACATAGACCTTCTTTCTTTCCGCCACGGATGCGCTGCTCTCCACCTGGCGTTCGGCCAATGTCATGTCCTGGAACACCGCCATTGCACAGAGTGCCAGAGCAAATACACTAAATAACAAAAGAGAGCAGACAAACCTTCTGTACTTTTTCCTGACATTCATCTTTTGCACCTCACAATCCTTCCAGATGCGTCGGGCGCAATTTTCGATTGAACAAAAAAACGCACACGACAAACATTTGCCAGACCAGGCAGCATCGCCGCGTAATGGTCTGGCAAAGACCGATTTCGGTCTCTGTTGTCAGTATGCGAACTTTTGTTGTAATTCACACTGGTAGTTTGTAACAGTTACACTTATTTTTTCACTTTCGCCGCCAGTTCCTTCATCTCCCGCGCGTTTTCAAGCACTGCGTCGGTAATTTTTGCCCCGCCGAGGATTCTCGCCAATTCTTCGACGCTCTCTTCCTCGTTCAGCAGTCCAATGTTGGTCACAGTCTTGCTGTCGGCGGGCTTTTTTTCTATGATGTAATGGCGGTCTGCCATGGCTGCAATCTGGGCAAGATGGGTGATACACAACACCTGATGGCTGGCCGCGATCACTGCCATTTTTTCGGAAACCTTCTGAGCAGTACGGCCGCTGATGCCAGTGTCGATCTCATCAAAAATCAGGGTTTCAATGTTGTCTTTATCCGCCATGACCGCTTTGATCGCCAGCATGATACGGGAAAGCTCGCCGCCGGAGGCCACAGCTCCAAGTGGGCGCATCGGCAAACCCGGATTCATGGAAATCTGGAAGCAGATGGCGTCCAGGCCGTCTTCTCCTGGCTCCGGCAGTTCCTCAAAGGAAATCTCAAAACGTACATCCAGGAAATTCAGGTCAACCAACGCGGCGCGAATCTGTTCCGCAAGAGATTTCGCGCAACGTTTGCGGATGGCCGATAGCTCCTGTGCAGTCGTAAACAGCTGTTTACGGCATTCGTCAAGCGTGCGGTGCAGTTTTTCCAGATAACCCTCATAGTCCATCAGGACTTCTACCCGCTCTTCCTTTTCCCGGCAGGCGGCAAGGATTTCTTCGATTGTATTGCCGTATTTCGTTTTCAGACGGTTGATCAGGTCCAGGCGCTCTTCCGTGTCATGCAGTGCCTGCGGATCAAAAACAAGGTTGTCCATGTATTCGGACAGACTGCGGTTGAATTCACCAATCAGGGATTCGATGTCCTCCAGCGTGCTTCCCAGTTCGCCGAGAGACGCATCATACCCGCGCACGGATGCCAGGGAGCGCGCAGCCCGCGCGATCTCATCCTCCGCACCGCTTCCATAGCTGCCCGCGCCCGTCAGGTTGCCTGCCTCGGAGAGCGCTTCCATGATCTTCTGTCCGTTCGCCATCCGTCGATAGCTGTTCTCCAGCTCCTCGTCCTCCCCTGGCCGCAAGGCAGCGGATTGAATTTCCTGAATTTCATATTGCAGAAAGTCAAGTTCTTTCGTCCGATCCTTGCCGGAGGCAGAAGCCTGCTCCCATTCCCGCTTTGCCTTCTGATAGCGGTGATACTGCTTCGCGCAGGTCGAAAGCAGCGGTGCTGTCTCTTTTTTGGCAAAGGAATCAAGAATCGTCAGATGATTTTTCGCATACAGCAAAGACTGGTGTTCGTGCTGGCCATGGATATCGATCAGCTCAGCAGAGAGTTTCCGCACAAAGGAGAGTGGCACGGTCTCTCCATTTATTTTGCTGGTGCTCCTGCCGCTTTTGTATTTTCGCGTCAGGACAATCACGCCATCCTCGCAGGGCAGATCCTGCTCTTTAAGCATCTCCAGAACGTGCGGATTTTCCGTAGTAAACGTCAGCTCCACCAGCGCATAGTCTGCGTCCTCCGGCACGTAATCCTTGAAATTACCCGTGCCGAGCGCGATGTTAACCGATCCGATGACAATCGACTTGCCCGCGCCGGTCTCTCCGGTCATGATGTTCAGGCCGGGACCAAACTCTACCTCCGCTTCCCGGATCAGAGCCATGTTTTTTACATATAAGCTTGCCAGCATAGTATTCCCTCGTCTTCTGATTTCTATCTGCCAAAAAATAATTATCTTTCATACATAAGAAACGCTTTTTAAACCATTTTGTTTCTCTCACTTTCCAACAATCCGGTGAATTTTTTCCATCACGATCAGGGTGTCGTCTGTGCTGCGGTTCGCGCACATGATAGTATCGTCTCCGGCGATGCATCCGGCCACCTCCGCCCAGTGCATCGCGTCAATCGCTGCGGCGACCGCCATCGCCATGCCGGAAACCGTCTTTACTACAAGGATATTTTGCGCCATTTCCATTGATACAAAACCTTCCTTGAGAACGCGCAGGTAGCGTTCTGCTGCCTCTGCGTTCTGCGGCTGCATCAGCGCATATTTCTGTCTGCCGTCAGCCAAAGAAATTTTTGTCAGCTTCAGCTCACGGATGTCCCGCGATACCGTCGCCTGTGTCACCTGGAAGCCCTCTGCTTTCAGGTACTCCGCCAGCTCCTCCTGTGTCTCAATCTCGTATTTTCCAATCAAATCAATGATCTTTGCGTGACGTCCGATTTTCATGATAGGTTTACTCCTGACTGCTATAAAACGTTTTCACTGTCCGTGCAGCCTTTGGCTGCATTTTTCGGGTACTGGTCTCCGTCAATTATTCATCTTTTCCCGCAGAATTTCCAGAAAACTTGTATTCTTAATCTTAATCAGCCGGGTCGCCTGCTTCGCCTTTGAAATGACGACACGGTCACCGGAATGAAGCTTTACTGAAGTATCTCCGTCAAAAGTAGCCTCCGCTCCGTCCATATCTCTCGCATGACCGGAGCCAATCTCAACTACTACCTCGACATCATCCGGCAAAACGATCGGACGAGCGTTCATCGTATGCGGCGCAATCGGAGTCAACAGCAGCATGGAAGACGCCGGTTCCACGATCGGTCCCCCGGCGGAAAGGCTGTAACCGGTCGAACCGGTAGGAGTCGAGACGATAATCCCATCCGCAGCGTAGGAATAGAGAAAAACGCCATCGACGTAAATATTAATATCCACAACCCGCATTCGGCCGTTGCGGGAAATGACAATATCATTCAGTGCAATATCATTCATCAGGATCCGGTTCTGATGCCAGGCCGCGCCGTTTAACATCATCCGTTCCTCCGTCATGAATTCATCCGCAATCAATTTGTCCAGCACTTCCGGCAAATTCTTCCGCTCCACTTCCGCCAGATACCCCAGCGTCCCCATATTCACACCGAGAAGAGGCAGATGGCGCTCCACCAGATCTCGCGCTGCATGCAGCAGAGTGCCGTCGCCGCCGAGCACCAGTACACACTCAACGTCTTCCGGGAGCTGATTTGCATCAGTATAGCGGCACTGGCCGGGAGCGGCCATGCCGGAACATTCCCGCAGATAGCAGGTCTTGCCCCGTTCTGAAAAATAAGAGCAGATAAAATTCGCGGTCTCAGCGCCGGGGTCCTTTAGTTCATTCGAGATGACGTAAAAAGTGTTCAAGGGGGCTCCTTTCCTGGGAGTGAGCGACTCAGTCCAAAGTCATATGGGCTTCAGATACTATTTTTGAAATACCGTTTTCGGCACCAGAGTTTCCTATTGGTTCGCTATTTTTCTTCAGCCACACCAGATACTCGATGTTCCCCTCAGGTCCTTTGACCGGAGAATAGGTGAGGGCGATGGCTGGCAGCCCGATGGTAGAAGCATAGTCGATAACTTTGCGAATGACTTCTTCGTGTACCTGCGGGTCTCTGACAACGCCTTTTTTGCCGACTTTTTCGCGTCCGGCTTCGAATTGGGGCTTGATCAGGCAGACGATGTCGCCAGTCTCAGCCATCAGGTTTTGCACGGGAGCGAGCACTTTGGTCAGGGAAATGAAGGAGACATCAATGGAGACGAAGGACGGCGGCTCTTCAATGTCTTCCGGGACGACATAGCGGATATTGGTCCGCTCCATACAGACGACGCGCGGGTCGTTGCGCAGTCCCCAGTCAAGCTGGCCATGACCGACGTCGACGGCATATACTTTCAGCGCGCCGTTCTGGAGCATGCAGTCAGTAAAGCCTCCGGTAGATGCGCCAACATCCATACAGACTTTCCCCTCTGGTGTTATACCTGGAAAGGTCTGCATCGCTTTTTCCAGTTTGAGACCGCCGCGGCTCACATAGCGGAGCTTGCCGCCTTTTACTGTGATTTCGGCTGTTGTATCAATCATGGTACCGGCTTTGTCTTCGCGCTGCCCGCCGACCAGAACTTCTCCTGCCATGATCAATGCTTTCGCTTTTTCCCGCGAGGGCGCGAGCCCTTGCTGTACAAGTAAAATGTCCAGGCGTTCTTTCATCGATTGCTATTCCTCATTTCTATTAAGGCAGGTACTCTGCCACAATTTTTTTGAAAATGGACTCCGCGTCGATGCAGGTCTCTTTTTTCAGAAGCTCTACGTTGCCGTGCTCGATATAGTCATCCGGAAGAGCGATCTGCATAACACGCAGGTCTGTGCAGGTATCGCTGTAGTATTCCAATACCTTTTCACCAAATCCGCCGCTGCGCACGTTTTCCTCCATCGTCACGACCAGACGATGATCTTTGGCGAGATACGCCAGCATATCCTCGTCAATCGGCTTGACAAAACGGGCATTGACGATCGTGCAGGCATAGCCCAGCGTTTTCAGAAGCCTGCGCACCTCCAGCGCTGTCTTCACCATGCTGCCCACTGCCACAAGCGCAAGAGAGCATTCGTCGTAAATGATCTCACTTTTTCCGTAAACGATCGGCTCACGGAAATCTTCCAGACCGTCAAAGGCTTCGCCCCTCGGGTAACGCAGCGCAATCGGGCCATCGTAGGCGATTGCATATTTCAGCATGTCTGCGAGCTCCCATTTGTTTTTGGGCGCCATCACACACATGTTCGGCATTTCCGATAAGTAAGAAAGATCAAAAATCCCCTGGTGCGTCTCACCGTCACTGCCAACCAGTCCGGCACGGTCGATCGCGAATACGACTGGCAGATTCTGAATACAGACGTCATGGATGATCTGATCATAAGCCCGCTGCAAAAAAGAAGAATACACGGCAACCACCGGCTTCAGGCCGCCGGCCGCCAGTCCGGCCGCAAAGGTCACGGCATGCCCTTCCGCGATACCGACGTCAAAAAAGCGGTCTTTGTACATATTGCGGAAACGCTTGAGGCCGGTGCCGTCCGGCATGGCCGCAGTCACTGCGACCAGCTTTGGCTCCCTGGCTCCCATTTTACACATGACGGTAGAAAAAATGTCTGTATAGGCAGCTTTCTTCTTTCGCGCAAGCGGAAGTCCGGTCTCCGGGTCAAACGGTTCCGTTCCGTGGAAGCGCGCAGGCATCCGCTCCGCCGGCTCGTAGCCCTTGCCTTTTTTTGTAACCACATGGACAAGCACCGCGCCTTTCGTCCGCTTTGCATCATTAAACACACGCTGCATCTGCGCGATATTATGTCCGTCAATCGGCCCCAGATAAGTAAGCCCCATTTCTTCAAAAAACATCCCCGGCACAACCAGCTGCTTGATCCCCTGTTTGGTCCTGCGAAGGCCGCGTACCAGCGGATCGCCGTAAACCGGTATCCGGTTCAGCTTTTGTTCCAGGTCAGATTTGAAGCGGGTATAAGACTCGGCCGTGCGGATATTACCGAGATAAGCGGAGATTCCGCCGACATTTTCCGAGATTGACATGTTGTTATCATTCAGGACAATAATAAAATTAGTCTTCAACTGCGCCGCATTATTCAGCGCTTCATAGGCCATGCCTCCTGTAAGCGCACCGTCGCCAATCACGGAGACAACATGATAATCTTCTCCCTGAATGTCCCTGGCACAGACATATCCAAGCCCGGCGGAGATGGAGGTGGAGCTGTGCCCCGTGTCAAATGCGTCGCAGTCGCTCTCCTTGCGCTTCGGGAAACCGCTCATGCCGCCATATTTGCGCAGCTGGTCAAATCCATCCTTGCGCCCGGTCAGTATTTTGTGCGTGTAGGACTGATGCCCGACATCCCAGATGAGCTTGTCCTGCGGCAGATTCAACGACAGGTGAAGCGCCATTGTCAGTTCTACCACTCCCAGATTGGAAGCCAGATGGCCGCCGGTCTCACTGATTTTTTCAATCAGAAAATCCCGGATTTCCTGCGCCAGAGCCGGTAAATCTTTGCGATCTATTTTCTTGATATCGTTTACTTCCTGAATCTGCTCCAGAAAAATAAAAACCGCCCCCTTTGCTTTTGTATATGGTCTGTCATCAAAACGCAAGCGTTCCATTCCTGACTCTTGGTCCCTTGTATAATCATATCGTTCGATCAATCAAATGCAAGATTAGTTCTGTCAGAAATTCATTCTCGCATGGCAATTCCGCTAGTAAACGGACGGCCTCCTCAGAGTATTTTTTTACATCCTCCCGCGCCGCCTCCAGGCCGCGAACCGTCACATAGGTCGTCTTCTGGTTCCGCTCATCGCTTTTGACGGGCTTGCCCAGATCTTCCTCCCGGCCGGTCACGTCCAGGATATCATCCTGAATCTGGAAAGCCATCCCGACACATCGTGCAGCTTGCTCCAACTGCTCCACTTCTTCTTCCGAAGCCCCCGCAAGCACTGCGCCAATCATCATAGAAGCCTCAATCAGCGCCCCGGTCTTCAGGCTGTATATAAAAAGAAGCTGCTCTTCCGTCAGCGGTTTCCCCGCGTTTTCCACATCCACCGACTGGCCGCCGAGCATGCCGTAAATCCCGGTCTTGTGCGTCAGAATCGTGAACGCGCGCGCTACATTCGGATTCCCCGGGTCTTCGGTAAATGCTTTTGCCGCTGTCTCATAAGCCAGATTCAAAAGAGCATCCCCGGCAAGAATCGCCATCGCTTCCCCGTAGACAGCATGCGTCGTCTTTTTACCGCGGCGGTACTCATCGTTGTCGAGCGCCGGAAGGTCGTCGTGAATCAAAGAGTGTGTGTGAATCATCTCAATCGCCGCCAGAAATGGCCCTATCGCCTGCGACGTTCCGCCAAACATCACATACGTCTGCTGCATCAGAAGCGGGCGCAGCTTTTTGCCGCCAACCAGCATACTGTAGTCCACCGCTTCCAGAAGTGTCCGCTGATAGCCTTCCTCTTCCGGAAGATAATTCTGAATGATGCTCTTAATCTCAGTCACACGCCGTTTCATCAGATCGTCAAAATTCGTCAAAACTACCATCTCCATTCAAAACCTGAATTTTCTTTTCCACGGTATCAATTTTTTCATTGCAGCTTTTCATAAGCTCCAATCCCTGCTGGTACAGGGAAAAAGCCTCTTCCAGAGGAAGCTCTCGGTCTTCCATGCGCTCCAGGAGGGAATCCAGCTTTTCAAAGGATTCCTCAAGGGTATCTTCGTTTTTCTTCACATTTGTCTCAGCCATCGTCCGCCTCCCATCCTTCCGATTTTTCCTATTCTGAATAATCCTGATTTTATCGCTTCTTGAGTCCCACACAGGCCGTATCTTATATCTGCTCCATCTTTTGGACCTCTGCCTCCATATAGCCATCGGACACATACACACGGATCGCATCCCCGGCCGCTACCTGGCCAATCGAATAAACCCGTCCGCCCGCGTCATCCGTGACACAGGCATAGCCCTGCGTCAGCTTTTCCAGCGGAGAAACATTTTTGAGCTTCTGCGCGTACAGAGCGAGAGAATGTTTTCTCGCCTCCAGAATCTGATTCATCGCGCGCTCCAGATTCTCCTCCAGATCAGCAAGGCGCTGCCGCTGTTCGCGCGCCCGCTGCACAGGAGATGCATATTTCAGGCGCGTCTGCTCCTGCTCCAGCCGCATCCGGTATTCCGCAATCCGGCTGCGCATCAGCCGCTCCATCTCCGACTTCCGCGCAAGAAGCTGCTCAGATACCGCTACCGTATCCGGCACCGCCAGCTCTGCCGCTGCTGAGGGCGTCGGTGCGCGCAGATCTGCGACAAAGTCCGCAATCGTGGTGTCCGTCTCATGCCCAACCGCAGAAATCACCGGCGTCTGGCACTCGAAAATCGCCCGTGCGACGATTTCCTCATTAAATGCCCACAGATCCTCGATCGAGCCGCCGCCCCGTCCGACAATTATGGCATCCAGGCCCAGCGAATCCAGCGCCCGGATTCCGTCTGCGACACTCTCGGCCGCCCCCTCTCCCTGCACCTTCGCCGGATAAAGAATGATCTGTATGCCCGGGCTGCGCCGCCTGGAGATATTGATAATATCCTGCACGGCCGCTCCGGTCGGTGCGGTCACCACCCCAAGCTTTCTGACAAACGCCGGGATCGGCTGTTTGTACTCGGGTGAGAACATCCCCATGTCCTCCAGCTCCTGCTTCAGAGCCAGAAACCGCTCATACAGAAGACCCGCGCCGTCTTTTTGCATCCGGGATACATAAAGCTGGTATTTGCCGTCGCGCTCATAGACGCTGACGCTCCCGTCCGCAATCACCTGCATCCCGTCAGAAAGTCGAAAAGCCAGTCCCTTTCTGGCACTGGCAAACATCACACAGGCAATCGTCCCCGTCTCATCCTTCAGGGAGAAATAAATGTGCCCCGACGTGTGATATTTGCAGTTGGAAACCTCCCCCGAAATACTGACCCGGTTCAGCACAAAATCCTGTGTGAACATCATTTTAATGTAGCTGTTAATCTGACCGACAGAATAGACCTTTTGCCGCATTCTATCTCTCCTATGCGAGCTTCGCCAAAACCCCATTGACAAAGGAAGAGGCATCGTCTCCGCCATATTTCTTGGCAAGCTCCACCGCCTCGTTGATCGCCACCTTCACGGGAACCTCGTCGTCATACAGCATCTCGTATACTGCCAGCCGCAGAATCGCCAGCTCCGCCTTCCCCATACGGTTCGTTTTCCAGCCCATGGCAACCTCGTCAATCTTTGCGTCCAGCTCGTGCACTCTCATCTTTATCTGGTTAAACTTTTCTGTGATGACTGCCTGTTCTTCCTCGCTGAACTGGCAGAAACCCGTCTCCTCATCCGGCAGGGATACCTCCTCAAAATAACGGTCTACCTGCCCCGGCAGCTCATCCATTCCATGAAAATCTCCACAGAAAACCAGCCGGAATACATTTTCCCTGATCTCGCTTCTCTTCATCATATTATGCATTCTCTTCCATCTGTACATTGACAATCTTCACATTGACTTCCGCCACCGTCAGCCCCGTCATCGTCTCAATCGCAGTTTTCACTCTTTCCTGAATCTGCGCGCAGGTCGTCGGTACATTATAGCCATAGCGGATATTGATTGCCAGCGCTACCGTCACAGTCTTATCCACGACCGTAATCCGGACGCCCTTTGACAGACTCTTCATGCTAAGCTTATTGATTAAATCGCGCGTCACATTGCCCGCCATTGAGGCAACGCCATCCACCTCAGACGCCGCAAGTCCGGCGATAATCGCCACCACTTCATCCGCAATGCGCACCTCTCCAAACTGCTCATCATTTTCCAGTTTATAGGTATGAACCTCTGCATTTTCCATGTCATAACCCTCCGAAACTTTTTATAAATAGCGATTTTCGATGCTATTCTGAACTGTAACAAAATTAGATTTTATTATATCAGAACCGCATTTATTTGCAAGGTGAAAAATCATATAACAATTCTGCACAGCCTGCTTTTTCATTTCGATGCTGTTCTGAATTATTTTCCAAACTCCGACAGCACCAGCCCTTTGTTCCGCTCCAACACCATGCCCACAGACCAGCTGTTGACAAACAGCAGCAGCGGACGGCCTTTCAAATCGCGGATCTTTTTCATATCTGAGGTGCCAACCAGGTGATCCAGATCCACATCCTCATTCTCAATCCAGCGGATGTATTCGTATGGCAGCATTTCCAGGCGGATATCCACGTTGTATTCGTTCTCCAGGCGGTATTTCAATACGTCAAACTGCAGAACGCCGACCACGCCGACAATGATCTCCTCCATGCCGATGCTGGACTCCTGGAAAATCTGAATCGCGCCCTCCTGGGCGATCTGGGTGATACCCTTGACGAACTGTTTGCGCTTCATCGTATCAAGCTGGCGCACACGGGCAAAATGCTCCGGCGCGAAAGTCGGGATTCCTTCATAAGCAAACTTTTTGCCCGGCATACAGATCGTGTCGCCGATGGAAAAAATGCCCGGATCAAACACGCCGATGATGTCCCCCGCATAAGCCTCCTGTACGACGTGGCGCTCCTGCGCCATCATCTGCTGCGGCTGAGAAAGGCGCTGCGTGCGGTCGCCCTGTACATGGTAAACCTCCATGCCCGCATCAAACTTTCCGGAACAGATACGCATAAAAGCAACACGGTCACGGTGCATCTTGTTCATGTTGGCCTGTATTTTAAATACAAACGCAGAGAAGTCCTCTTCCATCGGGTCGATGAGACCGCAGTCCGCCTTCCGCGGCAGCGGCGAGGTCGTCATTTTCAGAAAATGCTCCAGAAAAGTCTCCACACCAAAGTTTGTCAGTGCCGACCCAAAAAAGACCGGCGAAAGCTCCCCCGCGCTGACCAACTCCTGGTCAAACTCCGCGGACGCCCCGTCAAGGAGCTCAATCTCATCCAGCAGTTTTTCTTTATTCTCCGCGCCGATGAACGCTTCCAATTCCGGAGAATCGATATCAATCCGGTTCTCCACGCCCATCTTCGTACCCTTTTGGGTATCAGTAAAGGTCAGCACCGAATGGCTCTCTCGCTCATAGACGCCCTTAAAATTCTTGCCGGAACCAATCGGCCAGTTGATCGGACAAGTCGCGATGCCCAACTCCTTTTCAATCTCATCGAGCAGTTCAAACGTATCATTCGCGTCGCGGTCAAGCTTATTAATAAAAGTAAAAATCGGAATGTGACGCATCACGCAGACCTTAAACAGCTTGCGTGTCTGCGCCTCGACGCCCTTCGACGCGTCGATCACCATCACCGCTGAATCCGCCGCCATCAGCGTGCGGTAGGTATCCTCCGAAAAGTCCTGGTGCCCCGGCGTATCCAGAATATTGATACAATAACCGCCGTAGTTAAACTGCAGCACCGAAGAGGTCACCGAAATACCTCTCTCCTTTTCAATCTCCATCCAGTCTGAAACTGCGTGGCGCGCCGTCGCCTTTCCTTTCACCGAGCCCGCGAGATTGATTGCGCCTCCATAGAGAAGAAACTTCTCCGTCAGGGTCGTCTTTCCCGCATCCGGGTGGGAAATAATGGCGAATGTGCGCCGTTTTCTTATCTCTTCTATAATATCACTCAAAACGAGTCCTCCATCTTTCTCTCATTCCTTAAACAACGATCTCAACCGTATCTTTCACGCTTGCAGGTCACACCTGACCTGTTATGCGTTATCTCAGTCTCTGCTGGTGCAGCCTGCAGCTGCAATTCATCAGCCCGGAATCTCCGTCATAATTTCCAGCTGAAATCCTTCCCACATATCCGCCGAGACATTCCAGTCGCGCAGATCGGTCACAATCTTATGGTAAAACGCCTGTCCGCCGCGGACAATATCATAGGTACGGGCGTCGCTGCGCGCCTCCAGGTGGCGGCCAAAGCTGCAATTTTCAACATCCTCCGGGCCGAAATCGTCAACCTCCCCGCCCGGCCAGAAAATGTACATCCGCGGGATATCTCTGTCAAACGCCGCAAAATTCTCTGACGCATAAGCCGGAGTCTGGCGCAGATGAGCAAGAAGCTTCTTTCCGACCTCCTCATAGCAAGTCAGCACATGCGCGTAACGCCAAACAGTCCTCGTAAAATCCGAAACGCGGAACGCGCCCAGCCAGTCTTCGTCCATCATCCCATCGCTGTCCTCTTTCGACATAATCATAACGATCGGAAATTTCCGGTTCGGATCCTGTATCGCCTCTTCCAGCGCGGGCAGGCCATCCTCCCGGATAATCCGCCTGCGGTTCGAACAGGGGATACTGTTAAAAATACCAATGCCATCCACAATCAGCTTGTAGTAGCCCGGATAGCTGAAAAAGATACCCGCGCCCTCGCGCTCCGGCCGGTCATCGCGCTTTGCCTCAGCATAGCCATTTGAAACACTCAGATAAACCTTCCGCGCATCCTTCATCACAAGGCTCGCTTCCGAATACCAGATCCGGCCGCCCACATCCGGATCCATATGCCGGACATGCATATTCATCCGTTTTCTCTGTGTATCCAGGTTCACCGCCACATGATACGCAAGGATATCCGCATGGTAAGTCGTCGGCTGCGGCGGCATATCCTTAAACAGGGGGCCATATTTTTTCACAATCCAGCCGTAAATCTGCTCCACACAGGCAGAAAAAATATCTTCCGCGGCCACAGCGGCCATATCGGGGTCCGTCAGAGGCGGATTCTCCGAAGCCCCCGTGCGCGCAGAGTTTTCTGTCGGCAGGGCTTTCTCCATACCTCTCATACGGCTGCCATCCACCTCGGTACACATCTGAAAGACGGTCTGCCGCGTCAGCGGGCGCAGCTCATAGTGCCTGGACTCCGCCAGACTCTCCTCGCGGCCATCGTTATACACGTCATGTTTACGGAAAATCGTCGTCAGGCGGCTGTCATGAAGTACCTCGTCATTGAGCAGCGCAATGATCGTATTGACATTAATCGGCACCCGGCGGCTGCGTTTCAGAAGCTGGTCAATCAGCACGATACGCTTCGTCTTATACAGCTTCTTCGCCAGCTTATTTCCATTCTCAGAATCGGAATCCAGCAGCTCCTGCACCTCCGGGTAAAGCGACGTATCGCTCATTTTCAGGCGGAAATGGCTTTTGATCATATCACTCCAGCGGCCGTCCTTGTACAGGGTATGCCCCAGATCCTCGAAAAGAGTCACCATCGACTTATCGCAGAGCTCCAGCGTCGCAAGGATACTGTTCAGATAGCGGGAAAACCCAGAGTAATTGACCCACAGCTCCTCGCCTTTGTAGCGCATGTCATGCTCTATCTCATGCCATCCCTCAAAAAACATGGTCTTAATCTGTACTTCAAACGTATCGTCGATACCCATCTCCCAGGTATCCGCGGAAATCTCATCTTTTAAATATTCCGGCAGGCGGAACACGCCATTTAGCTTGATCGGCTTAAACTCGTCTTCATTGCGCTCCGAAGTCGACCAGTCCACCACCTCAAACGTCTGCTCCATGATATGGCGGCAGATCTCCACATCATCGTCAAAGTACAGATTGATCCGTACTCCGACCAGATCCTGAATCCTGCGCTCTCCGCCGTATTCCTTCTGCTCAAACTTGCGCGCCATCGAGGTCGCCGTCTTGACTCTCGAAAACACGCGAAAATACAGGCCGCACTGTTCCATCCGATCCGTAATAATCTGTTTCAGATCTGCCTCTACGACAGGCGATACCTGTATCCGCTCCGCAAGTTCTTCTTTCGTAAATAGAAACCGTTCACTTTCTTCCATAATATAATAACACCACCAAAGCGGCAATCCAACCGACTGCCAATCTGTTTTCAGTCATTCGACCGTAGTATCATCATATCGAAAAACCCCCCGGAAGTCAATCCGTAACCCATTATTTTTCCTCTTGAATTTCCGTCCGATATAGAGTATGATAGGGAAAGTTGTGAGGAATTTTTTCTAAAAGGAGGATCCCATGAGACATTTGATGAGCCCGCTGGATTTTTCAGTTGAAGAGCTGGACCGGCTTCTCGATCTCGCCAACGACATAGAGGCGAACCCTTCCCGATACGCCCATTCCTGTGAGGGCAAAAAATTAGCAACTTTATTTTATGAACCAAGTACCCGCACCCGTCTCAGTTTTGAAGCAGCGATGTTGAATTTAGGCGGCAGCGTACTTGGTTTTTCTTCGGCTGATTCCAGTTCCGCTGCCAAAGGAGAGAGCGTCTCCGACACCATCCGCATCATTTCCTGCTACGCAGATATCTGCGCTATGCGCCACCCGAAAGAGGGCGCGCCGCTGGTCGCATCCATGAAATCATCCATCCCGGTCATCAACGCCGGCGACGGCGGCCACCAGCATCCGACCCAGACTCTGACCGACCTTCTGACCATCCGCTCCCTGAAAGGACGTCTGGACAATTTCACGATCGGTCTGTGCGGCGACCTGAAATTCGGCCGCACCGTTCACTCTCTGATTCAGGCGCTGATCCGCTATCCGAATGTCCGTTTCATCCTGATTTCTCCCGAAGAGCTCCGTCTCCCGGACAACATCCGTGACGGTGTGCTCCGCAAAAACAACCAGGATTTCCGCGAGGAAGTGCGCCTGGAGGACGCCATTCCGGAGCTTGACCTGCTCTATATGACCCGTGTGCAGAGAGAGCGCTTCTTCAACGAGGAAGACTACATCCGCATGAAGGATTTCTACATTCTGGATCGTGAAAAGATGAAGCTTGCAAAAGAGGACATGCTGGTGCTGCACCCGTTGCCGCGCGTCAACGAGATCTCTACCGAGGTCGACGATGATCCGCGCGCGGTCTACTTCAAACAGGCACAATACGGCGTCTATGTCCGCATGGCATTGATTCTTACATTATTGGAGGTGGAAGTATGTTAAACGTAGGAGCGCTCAACGAAGGCGTCGTGCTCGACCACATCGAAGCCGGCAAAAGCATGGATCTCTACCGCTATCTGAAGCTCGACCGCATGGACTGCTGCGTTGCGATCATCAAAAACGCGCACAGCAATAAAATGGGCAAAAAAGACATCATCAAGGTCGAGTGCCCGATCGACCGGCTCGACCTGAATGTCCTCGGCTACATAGACCACCGGATCACGGTCAACATCATTAAAGACGGCCAGATTGTCGAAAAAAGGCGCGTAGAACTCCCGGAGCGCCTGGTCAACATCATCAAATGCCGGAACCCGCGCTGCATCACTTCCATCGAGCAGGAATTAGATCACGTCTTCTTCCTCGCCGACCCGGAGGAAGAAATCTACCGCTGCCTGTACTGTGAGGAAAAATACCGGACTTCGCGGAAGAAAAAGAAAAGTGAGTGACAAAAAACGCTCCTGCCGATGGAAATCTGTCGGCGGAGCGTTTCTTTTTCAGTTAAATCCAACCAGCTTCTGCGCTACCTTATAGCCTCCGACTGATATTTTCCGTCCGGTCTTCCCCGGCAGATTCATTCCAATCCCGAACAGATTGTAGCGGAGGGAGTGATAAACCTCTGCATCCTTTTCTTCCAGATACTTCCAGATATCATCCTTCTTTGCAAGCGCTTCCTCCGTACCCGAAAGAATCAACATAATCGAAGTCACCGTCATAATCTTAGACAGATAATTGAGCATATATTTTTTCAGCTTCGGGCTCTTATCCGAAAAGTCCACCGCCGCCATGACATCAATCATGATCTTATTCACCAGAATCTGCTGGTCGATGCGTCCGATCATCACTTTTTCATTGACCGACTGATCCTCGCGCCCGATAAAATAGTGATACAGGTTCACGTCCATATAACAAATGCGCTTCACATACGGCAGCGGCTGAAACGCAAAAATATTATCCACATAGAACGTATGCTTCGGCAACTCCATCCCGCAGTCCCGCAGCATCTGCGTGCGGTAGAAAATATTGTGCATCAGGATATACTGCGTCTGCGGCATCTTATGCATCTCATCCCAGCCAAAGCTCACATCTTGCGGAAATACCCTCGGAAAACGCATCAGCCTCTTGTGGCTGGCTCCCATCTTGTCATAGACAAAGTTCGCAAGCAGCATGTCCACGCCGCCTTCTTCCTCCAGCTCCCTCATCTTCTCCACAATGCGGATCAGCCCTTTGGTATTCACCCAGTCGTCGCTATCCACTACCTTGTAATAGACACCGGTGGCATGGCGAATGCCATTGTTGACGCCCTCCCCGTGGCCTCCGTTCTCCTGATGGATCGCGCGGACAATCTGCGGATACTTTGCCGCGTATCGGTCCGCGATCTGGGGCGTCTCATCCTTCGTCGACCCGTCGTCTATAATCAGAATCTCCACCTCATCTCCCGCCGGGAGGATCGAGCGGATGCATTTTTCCATATACTCTGCAGAATTGTAGCACGGAATGGCTACGGTTAATATTTTCATAACACAGTCTCCTCTGTTGTAAAAATCCTTGCTTTGATCAGTTTATATCAAAACAGCTTTTCTGACAAGCCATTTTTTACATTCCTGGCATATGCATCCGAAAAATACCTTTGATAAGCCGCAAACGCGCTCGGTATCGAGTAATTCTCGCGGATTGTCTTCGGCTCAACAAATATCAGCTGCTCCTTCCCCTGATTCTCCTGCGGTTTTTCCATGTCCTCCACCAGCACAAAATACCCGCACATATGCCACTCCACATGGCTGAAAATATGCTTTGCTTCCGGGAGCGGCCAGATCTGGAGCGTAGAAAATCCATTCCCGGCCATACGCTCTGCCACCTCCTCCTGCGTCAAATGCCCCAGGTAGTTCGGCAACTCATAAAGTCCGGCCAGCAGCCCGTGCGCCGGCCTGCGGTCAATAGCAGCATGTGTGCTGTCACGAATCACCAGTACCGTGCGTTCTTCTACACGGCGCGGCTTCTTCGCCGCTTTCACCGGGTACTCCATCTGACGGCCATCCAGATTGGCCCGGCACAGATGGCGCACCGGACATTCCTCACACAGCGGGGCGCCGTTGGGGACACAGATCAGCGCGCCCAACTCCATCAACGCCTGATTAAAGGTACCGGGGCAGGCCTGCGGCATCACTTCTCTGAGCGCGTCCTCCACACTTTTTTTCACAGCCTGTTTTGAGATATCCTCCGCATTCTCCGTTATGCGGGTCATCACACGCAGCACATTGCCATCCACCGCAGGCACCGCCTGTCCATAGGCAATCGAAGCAATCGCCCCCGCCGTGTAGCTACCGATTCCCGGCAGAGTCAGCAGCTCTTCATATTTCACTGGCAGTCTGCCATTGTATTTTTCCATCACCACAATCGCCGCTTTCTGCATATTCCTGACCCGGCTGTAATACCCCAGCCCCTCCCAGAGCTTCAAAAGGGCGTCCTCCGGACATTCAGCAAGCGCCCCGATATCCGGCAGCGCATCCATAAAGCGCAAATAATACGGCTTAACCGCCTCCACCCGCGTCTGCTGCAGCATAATCTCCGATACCCAAACCGCGTACGCACGGTCGGGCTTCATGGCGGGAGACTGCTCCGAACGTTCCGCCCCGACTGTCCGACCGGAAACCGGAAAAGGATGCTCCCGCCATGGAAGCACCCGCGCGTTCTCCTCAAACCAGCTGACCAGCGGTTTTTGTATCTGTGTCAAAAGTTCCCTGTCTGTCATTGTTTTTTATCCATCTGTCTCCAATGATTCACTATATTTTATTTGATCCTGTTCTTCCCGATTCCCTGTATTCTACTCGACAGTGATAAACGTCGAATACCCCGCTTTCCGCAGAGCCGCCTCCATCCGAATCGCGTTTTCCAGCTGCGCAAATGCACCCACCTGCACCTTGTACAGACCGTCCGAATAAAGCAAAAAGGCCGGATAATTCCGCTGCTGCAGCCGGAATAACAGGTCCTCCGCGTAAGCGCGGTTCGAGAAGGCGCCGGTCTGCACACGGTACAACGTCGCTCCCTGCGCTGCGCTTCCTGTATTCACACTTCCGCCTCCGTCTGTATTCCCGGCGGATTCTCCATCGCCCGCCGCAGCTCCATTCGCTGCTCCAATCGCTCCAGGCGAGTACAGCCCCATCTCTTCGAGCGTACTCAAAATCCCGCCCGCGATCGCCTCCGCAACCGCCTCAAACTGCGCATCAAACAGCTGATTATCCGCGTCCGTATTTAAAAAACCGACCTCCACCAGCACCGCCGGCATCTGCGTCCGCTTCAGCACGACCAAATCCGTGCGTTCATTCACACCCAGGTCACGAAAACCGACTTCGGCGAGCTCCGCATTGATCGCCTCCGCCAGAGCCGCCTTATCCCCTGACGCATCATACACCAGCGTCTCCACGCCAGAATACTGATTTGCCTCCGGGCTGGAATTCCGATGAAACGAGATGAAAAAGTCCCCGCCTTCCTCGTTCGCGATCTGCGCTTTCTGCAGCGGCGTATCATAGACATCCTCCGTCCGGGTATACGCCACCTCTATTCCCTGATTTTCCAGAATCTCCCCGACTGCCAGCGCCAGGCGCAGATTATCGTCCTTCTCCTGTCTTCCCTCATGCACCGCGCCCGGTTCCACACCGCCGTGCCCGGCGTCCAGAATCACCTTTGCCATAAACGTCTCCCATACACATTTTCAGTCTATTGTATGAGAGCAAGGCTCAGAACGTGCAAAACATATGAACCACCCAACGTCTAGCGCCAATAAGCTTGCTGCCGACTTATTTCGAGTTTACATAACGCAATATTTCGCGTACCGCCCTGCATCGCTTTTTTTGCAGAGAAGCTGCAGAAGGGCGCCGTCCGCGCCGTATTCCAGGGAGGAGACGACCGCATTTTCTTTCAGATAGGCGACCGCCGAGCCATCCGCATACGGGATCAGCATTTCACAGCTGACATAGTCCGCAAACAGCTTTTCGCGGATCAGTTCCAGCAGTTCTTCCAGTCCGGTTCCATCTTTGGCTGACATGTAAATCTTATCGCCGACGACCTTGGGCAGGTCGTGCGCTTCCATCATCCGATCGGCCTTGTTCATCACGTAAATACAGGGGATTTTTTCTGCGCCCAATTCACGGAGAGTGTCTGCGGTTACCTCCATCTGCTCCCGGTAGTGCGGATCGGAGTAGTCGACCACCTGCAGTAGCAAATCCGCGCCGCAGGCCTCAGCCAGTGTAGAGCGAAAGGCCTTGATCAGGGTATGGGGCAGCTGATCAATGAAGCCGACCGTGTCCGAGAGAAGGAAATCACGGTTGTCCCCCGGGGAAATGCGGCGGACGGTCGTGTCCAGGGTTGCAAAAAGCATGTCTTTTTCGAGGACTTTTTTCTCCTCCGTGCTTTTGCCCGCATGATCCGGATTCGCCTCTCCCGCGCATACATCCAGCATCCTATTTAATAAGGTAGATTTTCCTGCATTCGTGTATCCCACTAAGGCTACAGACGGCAGCTCGCTCTTCTGCCGCTTCTGGCGCTGGATGGCGCGGTCCTGCTCGATGGCCTCGAGCTCCCGGCGCAGCTCACTGATCCGCTTTTCGATCTTCCGGCGGTCCAGCTCCAGCTTCTGCTCGCCGGCACCGCGGTTTGCCAGACCGCCGCCCGCACCGGAGCCGCCGCCCGCTCCCGCGCCGCCGCCCTGTCGCGACAAAGCTTCCCGCATGCCGACCAGACGGGGCAGCATGTACTGTAGGGACGCGCTCTCGACCTGCAGCCGGGCTTCCTTTGTCCGCGCACGTTTCTCAAAAATCTCCAGGATCAGGTTTGTCCGGTCGAGCACAGGCAGATCCAGTTCCTTTTGCAGGTTTCTCTGCTGGGAAGGCTTCAGGGAGTTGTCAAAGACAGCGCAGTCCGCCTCTACTGTCTCCGCCGCCAGACGAATCTCTTCCACCTTGCCGGTGCCGACGTATAGAGCCGCATTCGTCACGGCCATCTTCTGCGTCACCCGCGCCACGACCTCCATCTCACAGGCCTCCGCCAGGCCTGCCAGCTCTTCCATATGATAATCAAAATTCGGATCATTGCCGAGGTCCACCCCGACGAGGATTGTTCTTCGCATCATGGCTCCTTTCTCATGTATTCATTATAAATACATTATTTTCTGTCTGATATTGTCATTCACAGATCATTTTATTCTTTCTCATATTTTGTAGTAATATTTATGTGGACATATATTAAATTATGTGATATTGTATAGTTGTCGTCGACTCATTCCAAACGGAAGGAGGTGATGTCGTGTGGCGGATACTATCATTGTTTTTCTGGTTTCTGTCATAGCGAGTGTAATTGGAAGCTACATATACAACTGCATTAGCAAATGGCTGGACAGAAATAAGTAGACGACAGCAGCCTAAACGGATCAGCTCACCGTAAAGAGCAAGAACCCCTCAGAGGACTCACCTTCCTCCGAGGGGTTCGCTTTTTGTGTCATGTGGCATCATTGTCTTTCTGAGACTACCTCTACTTTAATCCCAGACGCCCGAAATGTCAACCTTTTTTTTGCATTTTCCGATTTGTTTTTACCATTACTTTTTCCATTTCCCAACCATATTTTTTAGCGAATTTCCCCTGATTTCTTGACTTTCCTGCTTTAAAGCATTATAATCTTTTTATCTGTGCAGGCGACTTGTCAATTTAAGTGCCTGACGTAAAAAACGAGGAGGATATTACCATGAAGAAACAGATTCTAGCTTCTATTCTTTCGGCAGCGATGGTTGCCAGCTTCTGTGGCGTTGGTGTAAGCGCAGATGAAGCCGAGACCTATACGATCGGCATTCTGCAGCTGGTAGAGCATGACGCTCTGGATGCGGCGACACAGGGATTCAAGGACGCTCTGACCGAAGCGTTCGGCGACGCGGTTACCTTCGATGAGGTCAATGCACAAGGTGATTCTTCAACCTGCGCAACCGCAGCGAACTCCTTCGTGACCAGCGAGGTTGACCTGATCCTGGCGAATGCGACAGCGTCTCTGCAGGCCTGCGCGGCGGCAACAGATGAGATCCCGATCCTGGGTACATCTATCACCGATTACGGCTCAGCACTTGACATTGAGTTCACCGGTACTGTTGGCGGCAATATTTCCGGTACTTCTGACCTGGCTCCGCTGGATGAGCAGGCTGCGATGCTGAACGAGCTGTTCCCGGACGCTGTCAATGTCGGCATCCTCTACTGCTCCGCTGAGGCAAACTCACAGTATCAGGCAGACACGATTTCTACATACCTTGAAGAGTATGGATATACCGTAAACTATTACTCATTCTCCGATTCAAATGATATCCAGGCTGTAGCACAAACCGCCGCAGGTGAAAGCGACGTTATTTACGTTCCAACTGACAACACGGCAGCTGCCAACACTGAGTTGATCAACAATGTCTGCCTGGACGCCGGTGTTCCAATCATCGCAGGCGAGGAAGGCATCTGCAGCGGCTGCGGTGTGGCGACCCTTTCCATCAGCTATTATGACATCGGATACATTTCTGGAGAGATGGCTGTTCAGATCCTGACCGGCGAAGCAGATATCTCTGAGATGGCGATTGAGTACGCTCCAGAAGTGACCAAAGAGTACAACGCCGAGATCGTTGAGACGCTTGGCATTGAGATTCCAGACGACTATGTAGCGATTGGCGCAGAGGAAGAAGCTGAGGCTGAGACCGAGGCGGCTACGGAGTAAATCTCTTGCAACAGTTTTCACTGCATCACAAAGTGTAAAAGCTGATTGCTCCGTTCCTTTGGCATTGCAAAAGAGCGGATCGGTTATAAATGAAAATCCGACAAAAACGTCGGCTAACAGCGAGAAAGGGGTCTCCTCTCTCGCTGTTTTTCAAAAAAAATCTTTACATATCCTGGCGAAAAGGATGTCCATACGGATGACCCGGCTTTGACAGGAAAGAGAAAGGATTTGACAAATGAATATCAACACTCTGTTCAATGCATTGCCGGGTGCCTGTGCCCAGGGTCTGGTCTGGGGCATTATGGCGATCGGCGTATACATTACTTACCGCATTCTGGATATCGCAGACCTGACCGTGGACGGCACGATGGCCACCGGCGGCGCGGTCTGCATTATGATGCTGATGAGCGGGCACAATATCTGGGTATCCATGCTGGCCGCGACCGGCGCCGGGATGCTCGCTGGGCTTGCCACCGGTATTCTGCACACGTTCATGGGGATTCCGGCGATCCTGGCCGGTATTCTCACCCAGCTGTCCCTGTATTCGGTCAATCTGAAAATCATGGGAAAGTCCAACCAGGCTGTCAACGTAAACAACTATGACCTTCTGGTTTCGCTCCGCTATATCAAGGGCGTTCCCATCTGGCAGAATACCATTTTTATTGTAATTGTCATCACCATTGTCCTGATCGCCATCCTTTATTGGTTTTTCGGGACAGAGTTTGGCGCTTCTCTGCGCGCGACCGGCTGCAATCCCGGCATGTCCCGCGCTCAGGGCATCAATACGAATTTTAACAAGGTGATTGGCCTGATGCTCTCAAACGGCCTGGTTGCGTTTTCCAGCGCCCTGCTTGCACAGTACCAGGGCTTCGCGGACGTCAATATGGGCCGCGGCGCGATTGTCATCGGACTCGCGGCTGTCATCATCGGCGAGGCGATTTTCGGAAAAATATTCCGGAACTTTGCGCTGCAGCTGCTGGCCGTCTCCTTCGGCGCGATTATTTATTACATCGTCCTGCAGGTTGTGATCTGGCTCGGCATCGACACAGACCTTCTGAAGCTGCTCTCCGCATGCGTCGTCGCCATCTTCCTGGCGGTTCCGTACTGGAAAGGCAAATACTTCAGTAAACCAGTCCACAAAGCCGCCTCCGAAGAATCCCAGAAAGGAGGCCGGTAAAATGCTTGATGTGCGAAATATTTCCAAAACCTTTAACCCCGGCACGATCAACGAGAAAACAGCTCTCCGCGATGTTTCCCTGAATCTGGAGGACGGCGATTTCGTCACCGTCATCGGCGGAAACGGAGCCGGTAAATCTACGCTTCTGAACGCGGTAGCCGGTACCTGGTTCGTCGATGAAGGACAGATTCTGATCGACGGCGTCAATGTCACAAAGCTTCCGGAGCACAAACGTGCCGCCTATCTCGGACGTGTTTTTCAGGATCCGATGACCGGCACAGCTGCCACAATGGAGATTCAGGAAAACCTGGCGCTCGCGGAACGCCGCGGCAAGACGCGTCTGCTGCGTCCCGGCATTACAAAGCAGGAGCGCGCGGAATACCGGGAGCTGCTCACGATGCTCGGTCTCGGCCTGGAGAACCGTATGACCGCCAAAGTCGGTCTGCTCTCCGGCGGACAGCGCCAGGCACTCACTCTTCTGATGGCGACCCTCCAGAAACCGAAGCTTCTTCTTCTTGATGAGCACACGGCCGCGCTTGATCCGAAGACCGCCGCCAAGGTGCTGGAGATCACCGACCTCATCGTCAACCGCGACCATCTGACAACTCTGATGATCACGCACAATATGAAAGACGCCATCACCCATGGCAATCGTCTGATTATGATGAATGAGGGGAAAATCATCCTCGACATCCGCGGGGAAGAAAAAAAGAAGCTCACCGTGAAAGACCTCCTCGATCAGTTCGAAAAGGTCAGCGGCGAACAGTTTTCCAATGACTCCGCACTGCTCGGCTGAGCAGACAGTATAGAAACCCGGCAGCAGGCCAGGGAGCGCCACCGCTCCGATATGCACACGCATATACAACCATCCTGCTGCCGGGTTTTTTTGATCTTTTTGTACCTGAAAAGCACAGCGCCTGTCCATTTATCGAATTCGCTTTACCGACTCTCCCGGCAGAAACGTCCCTTCGATGAGTATGTGCTCGATGAGCATCGTCTTCGGCTTCTCAATCAGGCCGACGAGCTGCTCGGCCGCGACTTTGCCGATTTCCGCTGTCGCCTGGTGAATCGTCGTCATCTTCGGCCGCAGAATACGATCCATCGGAATGCCGTCATAACCGACGATCGAAATATCCTCCGGAATTTTCAGCCCCTTTTCACGGATCGCCCGCATCCCTCCCACGGCCGCGTAATCATCTGGGTAAAAAATACAGGTAGGCGGATCCGGCAGCTCTAGTAGCTCACGTGTAATCGCGCGGGCAGCGGCTGTATCCCGGTAATCCGCCTCCCGGATATACGCGTCCGGAATCTCAATCCCATGCTCCGCCAGAGAGCGGTAAAAGCCGCCCTTGCGGCTACGGGTGACGGAAGAATCAGCGCCATGTATGTAAGCAATTTTCGTATGCCCCATGGAACATACATAACTGACCAGGGCGGTCATCCCTTTTACATTATCCGAAACGACCGCAATCCGGTTGTCAAATACATGATCCAGGGTCACAACCGGCACTTCGCTGCGAATCAGCGCATGCACATCCGGATTGTAAAAGTCGGTACAGGCAATCAGCACGCCATCTACCTGGCGAAAATGGCAGTACTCGGAATAGTTCATCCGCTGATCCGCCAAATGCTTATTGATAAAAGTGATGTCATACCCACTGTGCTCCGCCTGTCGCCGGAAGCTGTCCAATACCGGTGAAAAGAAATCATGCGTCAGGCCGCTCTGTGCCTCATCTTCATAGAGAATGCCCAGATTCCAGCTACGATTTCTCTGTGCCACACGGGTGACTGTAGTGGGCAGGTAACCGGCCGCCTCCGCTGCTTCCCGTACCCGCCGTTTGGTGTCTTCTCCGATATCGCTGTAGTCATTCAACGCTTTACTGACCGTCGCTACAGATACCCCACAGATCTTCGCCAGATCTTTCATTGAAACCATTGTTGTTCCCCAATCTGCCTCTCTGACGGAACTTTCCGGCGCTGTTGCTTCATCCTCTGACTCCGCTCGCCGAATGCCGCCAACCTCATCTTCCAGTTCCATCAGGCAAAAAATCGCTGCCCGGACGTTTGTCCGTTCCGCTTTTACTTAAACGTTTTCGTATTCATACCTCCCTATTTTACTACTATTTTCGAAAATTTCAAGGGGATTTTCGTGAATCTGTCAATTATTTTTCACAAAAGTTTCGTAAAACCATCCCGTCCGCAGCGAAAAAAATCCCTTGGCGACAATTCAAAATAATGGTTGCTTTTCCAGAAAATATAGGATATACTAGGGCTGAATTAAGTCAAATCAGATTTCGGGAATTTACTTAATCGTTTTCATTCCGCGCAGGCACAGCTGCTGTTATTACGCGGGAATAAAACCAAAAAAGGAGAGAATAATTATGAAATTCGGTTACTTCGACGACGCGAACCGCGAATACGTCATCACCACTCCAAAGACACCGCTGCCCTGGATCAATTATCTGGGCTGCAATGATTTCTTTTCTCTGGTATCGAATACCTGCGGCGGCTACAGCTTTTATAAGGACGCGAAGCTTCTTCGTATCACCCGGTATCGTTACAATGATGTTCCCTACGACATGAACGGCAAATATTACTATATCAAGGACGGGGATACCGTCTGGAATCCCGGATGGAAGCCGACCCAGACCGACCTGGACTCCTATGAGTGCCACCACGGCATCGGCTACAGCCGATTTCTCGCATCCAAGAACGGCGTCAGTGCGGATCTGCTGGCATTTGTCCCGATGGACGCTTCCTGTGAGGTCAATTCTCTCACGTTGAAAAATACCTCCGATCAGACAAAATCCCTGAAGCTGTTTTCCTATATTGAATTCTGCCTCTGGAACGCGGTAGACGATATGACCAACTACCAGCGAAACCTGAGCACTGGTGAAGTAGAGATTGTAGACTCTGTGATCTATCACAAGACGGAGTACCGCGAGCGCCGCAATCACTACGCATACTCTGCAGTGAATGCTCCGGTGGCATCCTTTGACACCAGCCGCGACAGCTTTATCGGCGCTTACCGTGACGCGTCCAATCCGGCAGCAGTGGAAAATGGCAAATGTGAGAATTCCGTTGCCAGCGGATGGTATCCAATCGCGGCGCACCAGATTGATGTGACGCTGGCTCCTGGCGAGGAGAAAAACATTGTCTTCCTGCTCGGCTACGCGGAGCTTCCGAACGACCAGAAATGGGAGGCGCCCGGCATCATTAATAAGACGCCAGCAAAAGAGCTGATCGCCCGTTTTGACACGAAAGAAAAAGTAGACGCCTCCTTTGCGGCGCTGAACGCATACTGGGAGAGCCTGCTTTCGAAATACCATGTAGAATCCAAAGATGAAAAAGTAAACCGCATGGTCAATATCTGGAACCAGTACCAGTGCATGGTGACCTTCAATATGTCCCGCTCGGCTTCCTACTATGAGTCCGGCACAGGCCGCGGCATGGGCTTCCGTGATTCCTGCCAGGATCTGCTTGGCTTCGTGCATCTGATTCCGGAGCGCGCCCGCGAGCGTATCATTGATATCGCTTCCACCCAGTTCGCGGACGGCAGCGCGTACCATCAGTACCAGCCGCTGACCAAGAAGGGCAATATGGACATCGGCAGCGGCTTCAACGACGACCCGCTCTGGCTGATCGCCGGTACCTCCGCATACATAAAGGAAAGCGGCGATTATTCCATCCTCGACGAGATGGTTCCGTTCGACAACGACGAATCGACCGCGGTTCCGCTCTTCGAGCATCTGACCCGCTCGTTTAACTACATCGTAACGCACAAAGGCCCGCACGATCTGCCGCTGATCGGCCGTGCGGACTGGAATGACTGCCTGAACCTGAACTGCTTCTCCGACACGCCTGGTGAATCCTTCCAGACCACCGGACCGTCTGAAGGACCGGTCGCTGAGTCTGTATTCATCGCCGGTATGTTTGTCAAATACGGCCGCGAGTACGCTGAGCTTTGCCGCCGTCTTGGAAAAGACGACCTGGCAGCTTCCGCAGAAAAAGAAGTACAGGCGATGTACGATGCGGTACTTACCGCTGGCTGGGACGGCGAGTGGTTTGTCCGCGCTTATGACGCACAGTCACAGAAGATCGGCTCCAAAGAGTGTGAGGAAGGTCAGATCTACATTGAGCCGCAGGGCTTCTGCGTCATGGCTGGCATCGGCGTAGAGGAAGGCCAGGCCGTGAAAGCACTGGATTCCGTAAAAGAACGTCTCGATACCAAATACGGCATCATGCTCCTGCAGCCTGCTTACACGAAGTATTACCTGAATCTTGGCGAGGTTTCCTCTTATCCGCCAGGATACAAAGAGAATGCTGGTATTTTCTGCCACAACAACCCGTGGGTATCCATCGCAGAGACCGTAGTTGGCCGCGGAAACCGCGCGTTTGAGATCTACCGCAAAACCTGCCCTGCTTATATTGAGGACATCAGCGAGATTCACCGCACAGAGCCGTATGTATACTCTCAGATGGTAGCCGGCGCAGATGCTCCGCGTCACGGCGAAGCAAAGAACAGCTGGCTGACCGGTACAGCTGCCTGGACTTTCGTGGATATTTCACAGGCCATCCTCGGCATCCAGCCGCAGTTCGACGGACTCGGCATTGACCCGTGCGTACCGGAAGGCTTTGGCGACTTTACCATCAGCAGAAGCTTCCGCGGCGCGACCTACGACATCCGCGTCGAAAACCCGAACAATGTCCAGAAAGGCATTGCGAAGCTGATCGTAGACGGCCAGGAGATCGAAGGAAATGTCGTACCATTTGCGGAAGGCAAGACCCATTATGAAGTAACCGCAATTATGGGTTAATTCGTACATCCATTCAGAACAGCAGCGAAGCATAGATCTATAGATTCATTATGAATCAGAAAAAAGGAGGAGAACCCAGCGCGGCTCTCCTCCTCTTTTTCTATCGTTACCTGTTTTTAATCTTTCCACACGAAGCCTTCCGCTACCTTCTGCCCGACCTCACGGGGCGTATCCAGCTCCTGTGCCTCTGCCAGATCTGCCTCCGCGCGGTACTCTCTCACCTGCACGCAAAAGCACTGATAATCCCCCACTACATAATGATAAATATCACAGTACTCCTCTGAGGAGTCGTCCACCAATATGATATAGAGATAATCCATTGACAGCGTATACACCGCACTGGTCGTAATCTGCGCGTTCACGTTATCATAAAGCAGATTGTTCGTCAGCATATCGCGAAGCTGCTCATAATCCTGCCGGGAATAATTCGTCTCCAGGTAGCTGCAGGAAATCGTGGAGGTCTCCTGTCCTTCCTCACTTGTCTCCAGCCGATACACCTCTTCCTCCTCGGTACTCAGCTCCTCATCCAGGCACCAGCCCTCTTCCATGGTATAAGTTCCCGGCGACTCTTCCTCTTCCGTCAGCGGCTGCTCATCCTCCGCAACGCTGCCGCCCGCTCCGGCTCCCGCCTCCTCCGCCAGCACAAGCCTTGCGCTCACACAGCCAGCACAAGCCATCGCCAGAAGCCAGCAGGCAACCGCCGCCGCAAACTTTTTTACCTTCCATATCCGTTCTCTTTTCATCCTCATTCCGACATCTCCTAAAATAGAATGATCAGCGGGTTCACGTTCAGAACCGCCTCTGTATTTATATACAGTATAATATCATATCTAAGAAATGTCACGAGAATGTTTTCTTAAGATTATGAACAAATCCAGAACAGCATCGAAATGAAAAAACAGCCTGTGCAGGTTTACCTGCTAAGGGCTGTTTTTTCATTTCGGGATGGGCGGGCGCTGAACGTCCAGTGGACGTTCGCTTAGCGCCGACCGAAGTGGAACGGAGACGCCCATCAAGCCACAGGTGCTGAGCGCCAGTGGCGCTCGTTTAGCACCGACCGGAGCGGCAGCGGAGAATAAGACGCGTTAGCGGCTTATAGCCTGCAAAGCAGGCGTCGCTGGACGTCCAGTGGACGTCCGCTTAGCGACGACCGAAGCGGAGCGTAGACCTGTGGCCTTGCTGTTCGTCATTACGTCATCTCCTCACCCTCCGTCACCTCCCACTGTTCTCCGGCATACGATAAAAGAAAAAGGCTGCTTTGCCATGAATGATTCTTTGCCCTCTCCTCCCCCGCCGATGCGCTACTGTAACCTGCGTCAGAAGGAAGCCATCAATATCTGCACCTGCCGGACGCTCGGCTGCGTCAGCGATCTGGAAATTGATCCGCACACCGGGTGCGTTCTCTCCCTGATCCTTCCCGGAGAGGGGAAGCTGTGCTGGTTTCTCGGCCGCGAATTTGACTATGTGATTCCCTGGCGCTGCATTGCCCGTATCGGCGCGGATATCATTCTCGTCGAAGTCGATGAAGAAACGATCCGCAGGAAGTGTGAGTGACACACACATGCTCCATATCAAATGAGCAGGCTTCCGAAAGCCCGCCGTTTTTGCGCCGTGCTAATTCAGAAAATTCCGCATGGATTTCAATGCGTTTTTTTCAAGACGGCTGACCTGCGCCTGCGAAATGCCGATCTCAGAGGCTACCTCCATCTGCGTTTTTCCCTCATAGAAGCGCAGCTCAATGATATGTTTTTCCCGCTCCGGCAGGCGTTCAAGCGCCTCGCGCAGGGAGATGGACTCGACCCAGTTTTCTTCCCGGTTTTTCTTGTCACTGATCTGATCCATGACATAGAGCGTGTCTCCTCCCTCCGTGTAAACCGGGTCGTAAAGGCTTACCGGACTTTGAATGGCATCAAGCGCATTGACAATCTCCTCGCTGGATATACCGATCTCGTCCGCGATTTCATTGACCGTCGGCTCCCGCTGGTTTTGTTTGGTATAAGATTCCTTTGCATAAATCGCTTTGTACGCGGTGTCCCGCAGGGAACGGCTAACCCGAATCGAATTGTTGTCCCGCAGATAACGGCGAATCTCCCCGATAATCATCGGCACCGCGTAGGTTGAAAATTTTACATTCTGTCCGGTATCAAAGTTATCGATCGCTTTCATCAGCCCGATACAGCCGATCTGAAAAAGATCATCCACATTTTCGTTGCTGTTGGAAAAACGCCGGATGACACTGAGTACCAGCCGCAGATTTCCCTTGATGTACAGTTCCCTCGCATTCTCATCGCCTTTCTGAATCTGTTCAAATAAAAAATCCTTCTCTTCGCTTGTCAGAATCGGGAGGCGCGAGGTATTGACGCCGCAAATTTCCACCTTAGTAAATGCCATGTGAATCATCCTCCAGTTCCTGTCAGGAATCTGCCCAGGCCATCCCTGACTTTTGTTCCTGATAGAATGATTCACTTTTTGCGGCGCGGCTATGCGCGCCTGCGGAAAATAAAAAAAATTTCAGGCCTTGACAATCTCACCTGGGAAACGCATCCAGCCTTGCGATCTCGCACCGCAGCCTCTTGATGATGCGCTTCTCAAGACGGGAAATGTAGGACTGCGAAATGCCCAGCAGATCCGCAACTTCTTTCTGCGTTTTTTCCTGCCCGTCCTTCGTATTAAGCCCAAAGCGCAGGCAGACTATCGTCTGTTCCCGCTTGGAAAGCTTGCTGATCGCGTTCTGAAGAATCTTATACTCTGCTTCCGTCTCCATATCGCGTGAAATCACGTCCTCATCCGTACCCAGAATATCCGACAGCAAAAGCTCATTCCCGTCCCAGTCGGTATTCAGCGGTTCCTCGATGGAGACCTCCATTTTCGTTTTGCTGTTTCGCCGCAGGTACATCAGAATCTCATTTTCGATGCAGCGGGAGGCATACGTGGCCAGCTTGATTTTTTTCTCCGGGTTAAACGTATTAATGCCCTTAATCAGTCCAATGGTACCGATGGATACCAGATCCTCGACGCCCACTCCCGTATTGTCAAATTTTTTCGCTATGTATACGACGAGCCGCAGATTATGCTCGATCAGTTCTTTCCTCGCCCGCTGGTCATCCTCCTGTCCGATTGCGGAAAGAAGGATATGCTCCTCTTCCTGGTTCAGCGGCGGCGGAAGGACCTCCGTACCCCCGATGTAATGGCTGTCTCCCGGATGTGGAAAAAGCACTTCCGCTGCCCCGGCTGCCATTTTAAATTGAAAACGCTGTGGAACTGCTACTTTTACAACCATAAAGATAACTCCTCTTTTTTTATTCCCGCGAAGCAACGAGCCAGGCTCACGGCGCATGCTCTGGATGAACGATGACCCGATATCCATTCCCGGCACTCACCTTTCCCTCATAAAGGGCAATCACCGGCCGGCGAATCACCCGGCTTCCACGCCGCATCGTCACAGTCATCTCATCGAATGTCACCCCGCGCAGCCAGCCGCTGTCCGTCCCGAGACTGTGGTAGGGAATCAGGCAAAAGCCCTGCCGCTCCTCCCAGCCGTCGCCAAGCAGGGGCGCAACCGCCTGTTCCTCCGCGATGCTGACCGGATGGCCCGTCATCGGCTCTGTGAGGAGATTTCCCGTATCAAGAAGCCCCTCCAGTGCCAGGTTCCGATTTTCCAGAGAAATCTGAACCATCGCCGTATTTTCGGCAACACGGATTTTCTTTTGCAGAAAGGCGGATAGAACAGATATAGCCGCATATGCCGCAAAAAAAGCCGCCGTCAGCGGCAGGGGCAGCAGCGCAGTGATTGCTTCCAACGCACCGCCAAAGAAGACCGTCACCGCCAGCAGACAAAGGGTGGCGCTCAGATTCCCACGCCACTCCTTTCGAAGCGGCCGTCTCCAGAACGTGAAAGCGGCAGCGGCGCAGAAGCAAACCGGATAAAGCCCTGGCCATCCAAGACAAATCAGCACCGACATCCACGCTGCCCCTGCCAGGCTTCCCAGAACCAGCCGGAAACACGAAGGCGACGCCCGGCTGAGTTTCCCGGCTGCCAAAAGCAGCAGAAACCCGCAAAAAAACTGTTCCAGGAAAAACTGATCTATGTAGAATTCATAATACATCTGCATCCTCCGAATCGGTTTTCCTGCGTCCTTCCTGAATTTTTAGTCCGATAGGGAAGTTCGGAGAACTTTCCTATTGGAACAAAAACCCTCCGCGGCTGTATCTGTTGCCAGTATACTCCGCAGAGGGTTCACAATTTGTCAAAAACAGGGGGCTTATTCGATTTTTTTTACGACCTTCCAAACGAAAAAAAGACAAAAAGACAACTCTTTCGACCCATACGAGTTCTTCCTCACCTGAACCTTTCCAGTTAATACGTTTTAGCCCTGCGCATGCAGAAATGTGTTGTCAGACCATGTCTTTACTTCAGCACAGAGAGGACCTGCGCCACAAGAGGAGCTTCCATCTGTCCCGGTGCGGAGGACGCCGCCGCCGTCGCAAAGGTTACCGCCGATCCGGTCAGGGTTCCGGCCAGCCGGCTGATACCTCCCAGACACCCCATGGACATCACAATATAAGGCCGGTCCGCGTACTGCATTTTCATCTCAACCGCCGCCTGCAGAAGCTTCAGGACATCCGCTTCCTTCCTGGGCATCACGGCCGCTTTCGTCACATCCGCGCCCAGCTCCTGCATCCTGTACAGCAGATGAACCAGCGTTTCTGGTTCCGGCGTCTGCGCAAAATCATGGAACGAGGCGATCACCTTCGCTCCATTCTCCTGCAGTTCCCGGCATAGCTTTCGCAGGAATTCCTCCCCGCGGTTATACTCCAGATCAACAAAATCCGCCGCCTGGGCACGCGCCGCACGTCGGTTGCACGCAGCGTATTCCTCCAGGGAAATGGCGCGCTCCCCGCCCTCCGCTTTCGTGCGGAACGTAAACAAAAGCGGCACATCCGGCATCCGCTCGCGCAGAACCGTCAGTTCTTCGATGGGATCTCCGTCATAGTAGTCCGCGCGCAATTCCACCAAATCGCAGGGAACCGCCCGTACCTTCTCCAGCTGCTCCTCCAGCCCGACCAGGTCACGCGCAGTGATCGGAACACAGATTTTGGGAACTCCATCTCCCAGGGTTAAACTTCGGACAGTAACGGTAACAGGATTCAAAATCATTCTCCCCTTTCTCTACTATTTATAGATTTGTTATGTAACCTATGGACTCTCAATTCTGCCAGAGATGGGCTTGCCCATGCCGCCTCACCTGTGGTATATTAAGAATCATTCCCATATTAAATAATTCAAGCGACAAAAGGGAAACACATCTCACAAAGGAGGCATCACCCCATGCAAATTACCGGCCACACTCGCCTCGGCTGCCTGCTTGGCTCGCCTGTGGCGCACAGCATTTCACCCGCTATGTACAACGAATCCTTCCGGCTTCTGGACATCGACCGTGTCTATCTGTGTTTTGACACCAAAAACACTGATCTGGGGACAATGGTGCGGATTCTCCGCGACATGAACGTCTTTGGATTTAACCTGACCATGCCGGATAAAGAACGCATTATGGAGCATCTCGATGCTATTTCTGACGCGGCCCGCATGATCGGCGCGGTCAACACCGTCAATAATGAAAATGGCCGCCTGGTTGGCTATAATACAGATGGAATCGGCTATATCCATTCCATGCAGAAGACCGGCTATGATTTCACCAGCGGAGCCATGAGCCTGCTGGGTGCGGGCGGCGCCGCCTCCTCCATCGCGGTGCAATCAGCGCTCGCCGGCGTCCCCGTCCTGCACATCCTGAACCGGAAAAACGGCCGTTCGTTCCCGAACGCCATGCGCCTCGCGGATCAGATCAATGCCGGAACCTCCTGCAAGGCAGACGTCATTGACCTGAACGACCAGACCGCCGTTCGCCAGGCGCTGGAGAGCAGTTCCCTTCTGACCAACGCGACCTCTGTCGGAATGGCTCCGCACACGGACGCGCTGCCGATCGCCAATCTCTCCTGCCTGCATCCGGATCTGACGGTATCCGATATCATATACAATCCGCGCCGCACCCGTCTGCTTGAGGAAGCGGGCAAAATCGGCTGCCGCACCTCCAACGGACTCTATATGCTGCTCTACCAGGGAGAAGCCGCTTTCCGCATCTGGACCGGCCAGGATATGCCCATCGAAGCGATCCGCGAAAAATTCTTCAGTGAGGCCGAATAAACCGAGCGGATTCGTATCCAAATCTACATCCATCGACGAAGCCTCTGGTTCCGTCTTATGTAACAAAAGGGCTGCCCACGCAGCCCTCTTATCATTTATGTATCTTTTTACCCGCGTCCGTGTACCAGAATCAGCTTCTCCGCAGGAAATCCGGGATCTGGATATCCTTCTCCTGCACCTTCCCGCTCGGCACCCGTGTCGAACCGGAAGTCGAAGAAGAGCTCCGGATCGGGGATACAGACGGCATCTTCGGGAACGCCGAAGGGCCAGTGGATGTCTCCCGGTGAGCAGACGAGGATGCAGTGGAATAACTGCGTCTCGCCGGTCTGTCCTGCTTCGCGCCGCTGGTATCCTCCAGACCAGTCGCAATCACCGTAATGCTGCACTCGTCTGCGTAGGTGTCGTCATACATCGCGCCAAAGATAATATTCGTATCGTCGCCCGTCATCTCCTGAACATAGCTTGCCGCATCGTTCGCGTCGATGAGGGAGATATCTCCCGAAATATTGATAATCACATGGCTCGCGCCGGCGATCGTCGTCTCAAGCAGCGGACTCGATACCGCCTGCTTCACTGCCTCAAGCGCCTTATCATCGCCCTTAGACTGACCGATACCGATGTGTGCGATACCCTTGTCCTTCATAACTGTCTGCACATCTGCAAAGTCAAGGTTAATCAATGCCGGCAGGTTAATCAGGTCTGTGATCCCCTGTACTGCCTGCTGCAGCACTTCATCTGCCTTCTTCAATGCCTCCGGCATCGTCGTGCGGCGATCTACAATCTCCAGAAGCTTGTCATTCGGGATCACAATCAGCGTGTCCACATTCTCTTTCAGCTTCTCAATCCCCATCAGGGCATTATTCATACGGGTCTTCGCCTCAAAGCGGAACGGCTTCGTCACAACGCCGACCGTCAGAATCCCCATCTCTTTCGCAATCCCGGCCACCACCGGAGCTGCACCGGTACCTGTACCGCCACCCATACCGCAGGTAACAAACACCATGTCCGCGCCCTGGATCGCCTGGCGAATCTCTTCGGTACTCTCCTCAGCCGCCTGCTGGCCAATCTCCGGTCTGGCACCCGCGCCAAGTCCCTTCGTCACTTTCTCACCAATCTGTATCGTCGAAGGCGCCTTGCAAAGAAGCAGAGCCTGCTTATCTGTATTAATCCCGATAAACTCCACTCCGGCGATCGTATCCTCTACCATGCGGTTCACCGCGTTATTTCCAGCACCACCGACTCCAATCACTATGATCTTCGCGGCAGATTCCGTTTCATTTGACATTATCTCTAACACCGTGCTTCCTCCTTCTTGCAGTCCGGCACATCCGGTATATGTATGCTGCTCTCTGCGCATAATACTACCCAATATAATATAATTTCTCGCCGGATTTATCAAGTCTTTTCTTCATTTTTTTTAATAATTCGCAGGCGGCATGCAGCCTTCAGCAGTCTGTGGCACTGAATGATTATAACCTACTGCAGATTCAGCGCATCCCCCGTCACCGGATCAATGATGTTCTGGTACGCATCTACAATGTTCCCGTCTTCATTGACAGAGCAGCCGTCGACCGCGTTTCCGCTGGAGTCTACTACCACCCCGTCCTGAATCGATACATGGTGGATCAGCTGACCGCTGGAATTGAATGCCATCACATCTGCGCTGGATGTAGTCGTACTGGAAGAGTCATCGGAATCGTCCGCGTCATCCGAATCATCGCTTCCATCATCGGAAGAAGCAGCGCTGTCGCTCCCCGAATCATCCGAACCGTCATCCGTGGTATCGCCTCCGGAGCTGTCTGCCGTCCCGCTTGCCGCGCTGCCATCAGTGGTAGCGCCGCCCAGTGTAGAAGTATCGGTCGCCGTGCTTTCCTCCGATCCACTCTCCTCTGAAGTCTCTGTCTCCGTCTCCGTCTCTTCAATCACCTCATCCGACGGTGAGAATACGATATCCTCATTCTTCCCCGTTACATTTTCCAGGTGCAGCGTACCTGCAGTCGTACTTGACATCGTATCAAGAATCGCTCTTAAGTTCGCTACCTTTTCTTCCAGATATTCATCCTGGCCAAGGATCGCGTCGATATAACCGATGGTCACCGTAATATCTGAATTATCTGAGAACCGGATCTCCTTCGCCGTCAGTCCCTGGTAATCCAGCAAATCCAGCAGACTCAGAATCGTGCGCAGCTGCGAACTGCTCTCCGTCGGCACCTTCTGATATAGAGTCACCTCCCCCAGGCTAAGCCCCGTGACAATCGGAATATCACTGTAGACGGTATCCGTAATCTCCAGCACCACCCCGCTGTCATCAAAATAAGCATAACTCCCCGTATCAAAATAACCCACCAGCTCTTTTTCTGTCACCGTAACGGTAACCGCAAACGGAGAATTCACCGTTATCTCCATGCTCTCCAGATAAGGCATGGTATCCGGTATAGTTCCTTCTTTATAAGTCCACCAGAGAACAAGCGTATTCTTTGAAAAAAAATCGGTCAGCAGCCCCTCTTCAATCTGCTCTGAAGAATAACGACTGTTGCCGGACACCGTCACCTTGCGCACCCGGAACAAAAACAGGAACGCCAGCACCAGAATCACCAGTGCCAGCAGCAAACCGATATTTTTCAGAATCCGTCTCCGTTTCGTTCTCATATGTTCACCAAACCTTTTTATCCCCGCTGTCTGTCAGGCGGATCTCCGCCCCCAGACTCTGAAAATCACGGCAGATATCCTCATATCCCCGCGCAATGTAATCGTACCCCTGTATCCTCGAACGCCCGGACGCCGCCAGTGCAGCCGCCACCAGTGCGGCTCCGCCGCGCAAATCCGGCGCGCACACATCCGCTCCCTGCAGCATCGCCCTGCCCTGAATCTTTGCGCAGCTGCCCTCGACCGTAATGCTGGCGCCCATTTTCCGCAATTCTTCTGCGGTGCGGAAACGGTTCTCAAATACCGTCTCACAAATCCGGCTTTCCCCCTGTGCGAGACAAAGCGCCGCCAGCAACGGTGACTGCAAATCCGTCGGAAAACCCGGATACGGAGCCGTCACGACGTCGCCTGCCGCCAGCAGATCTCCCTGTACTTGCATCGAGCCATCCTGCGTCACCGTAACACCCATCCGCGAAAGAACCGCCAGCAGTGAAGCAAGCTGCTCCATTGGCAGATTGCGAAACCGGACGCTTCCGCCGCAGGCCGCGCCCGCCAGCAGATAGCTCCCCGCTACAATTCGATCCGCGTCCAGCCGGTACCGCACCGGCCGCAGCGTCTTTTTCCCAAAAATCCGAATCCGGCCGCCGCGCTCTCTTTGGATATCTGCTCCCCGCAGATTCAGAAAACGGCACAATTCCTCCGTCTCAGGCTCCAGAGCCGCATTCTCAATCAGCGTCTCTCCATCGGCAAGCACCGCTGCGAGAATCGTGTTCTCCGTTGCACCGACGCTGGGCTGCGGAAATTGGATGCAGGCTCCGTGCAAATGAGGCGCATTCGCGTAAATACCGGCGCCGCACAGCTGCAAATCCTTTGTGAAAGCCTCCGCCGCAATCTCAGGCACAGTCTCCCCGGCACGTTCTTTCCGCAGTGTTCCGGTATCCAGGCTTTCAAAAAAATGTACCCCCAGCTTCTTCAGCGCCTCCAGATGCAGATCAATCGGGCGGCTTCCAATCGCACACCCTCCCGGGTAAGGAAGCGCCGCTTCTCCCATTCTACCAAGAAGCGCGCCTAAAAACAAGACAGAAGAACGGATTCTTTCCGCTTCCTCGCAGAAAATAGCAGAAAATTCCACCCCGGAAGCGTCCACAGAGACGGTATGCCCCATGCGGCTGGTTTTACAGCCGAGAAGCCGAAGAAGCGCACAGGTATCTTCGACGTCCTGAATCTGCGGGCAATTCTCTATCACACACGGCCCATCTCCCAACAGGCAGGCCGTCAGAACCGGCAGCGCCGCATTCTTTGACCCCTGTATCGTCACTTCGCCGCAAAGCGGCTTTTTTCCCGCAATTTCCAGATAGCGCAAGCGGTCTGCCTCCATTCATACATGCTATAGAACAGCAACAACTGTTCTACTATATGCATGAACGCTGCCGGATGTGCAGCAGCCGCTCACCGCCGCTTTCCCGGCCAGGTGCTGTAGCGGCTCACAGAGAGCGCCAACCCCATCTCGGCGAGGAGAAACAGCATCGACGTCCCGCCGTAGCTGATAAATGGAAGCGTGATGCCGGTATTGGGAATGGTATTGGTCACCACCGCGATATTCAGAATCACCTGAATCGCAATATGTCCCATAATCCCCGCTACAATCAACGCTCCAAACAGATCCGGCGCATGTGTCGCAATGACCATAAACCGCCAGAGCAGGAGCAGAAAAAGAAGAATCAGAAGGCTCGCGCCCACAAGTCCCAGCTCCTCGCAGATCACACAGAAAATCATATCATTCTGCGCTTCCGGCACAAACCCCAGCTTTTGCAAACTGTTGCCAAGCCCGAGTCCGAACAGGCCGCCAGAGCCGATCGCATAAAGCCCCTGCAAAGTCTGATAGCCTTTCTCGTAGAGCTCCGGATTCCGCCAGATCGCCAGGCGTTCCAGGCGATAAGATTCCAGGCTCAGAAAAATCGCCAGAAATCCGGCGCCAGCCACAGCCACCCACAAAAAAGGCAGGATTCTCGGATTCGAGATAAATATCATAAGAACCGCGATTCCCAGAATAATTACCGCTGTACTTAAGTTATTCGTCCCCACCAGGGCGACGATCGGCAGAACCATCAGAAAGACAACGGCAATCATCCCGCCGCCGCTCGTTTTCCCTTTTCTCTGGCTGACCACACTGGCCAGCAGGAGAATGACCGCCGGCTTCGCGTATTCCGCCGGCTGAAACGACAGCGGCCCAAGAGACAGCCAGCGCCGGGAACCGTTGTAGGCGTCTCCTACCAGAAGCACCGCGCCGGAAAGAAGCAGGGAAAGCAGATAGGCTGCCCCGGAAAAGCGTTTCAGCATATGGTAATCGATGGAAGCAATCCCGGCCATCGCGGCCAGTCCAAGCGCCATGGCAAAAAACTGTTTTTTCAGATACCAGGCCGCGTCGCCGAAGCGAACCTGCCCATTGTACGCACTGGCGCTCGAAAGCACCAGCAGGCCAAAGCCGCATAGAAGCAGAATTGCCAGCGTCAGCAGACTGTCGGCCGTACTGCCAGGTATCCGGCCGCCAGAGCGCGCCTCCTGCATCCGATCCTCATCACCTTTTCCATCCAACGGACTGCCAAAGCGTGCGCGGACATTTTCTCCCTCAGAATCCGGATTCCAACGCAGAGTACCACCTCATCCATCGAGTCGATTTACCAGTTCTTTAAACTGCCTGCCGCGCTCCTCATAGTTCGGGAACATTCCCCAGCTGGCACAGGCCGGTGAGAGCAGCACCGCGTCCCCACTGTGCGCATGCTCTGCGCAGAACGCCACGGCCTCTTCCAGAGAATCTTTCAGCACACAGGCCTCAAAGCCGCAGTTTTTCGCTGCCTCGGCAATTTTCTCTCTCGTCTGTCCGATCAATACCAGGTATTTCACTTTCCCGTCAAACGCCTGAATCCATTCTTCATAGGAAGAATTTTTATCATAACCACCGCCAATCAGCAGCGTCGGTCGGTTCATCGCCTGAATGCCCTTGATCGCGGCGTCCGGATTCGTTCCTTTTGAATCGTTGTAATAAACCACGCCTTTTTTCTCTGTCACATACTCTATCCGATGCTCTACCGCCTGAAACGCGCAGACGGTATCGCGGATGACTTCGATAGGCACGCCGTAAGCAATCGCCATCCCGGCCGCAGCCATGACATTTTCATGGTTGTGGCGGCCCAGAATGTTCAGCTCCTCTGTCGTGCAGATGCAGTTTTCTTTTTCACCGTCGCAATAACAGATCCGGTTTTCATCCAGATACAGCCCCTTATCCAGTTTATGCAGGCTGCTGAAGAAAATGACGTTCGTCTTTAACGTCTTTCCAAACACCCGTAAAAGTTCATCCTCATAATTCAGAACGCAGGTGTCCGCTTCTCCCTGATTTTCCGTGATCAGCTCTTTCACCCGTATGTACTCCTCCATCGTATGATGGCGGTTTAAGTGGTCCGGCGTAATATTCAGAATCGCGCTGACTCTCGGCGCAAAGCCCTCAATCGTCTCCAGCTGAAAGCTGGAAATCTCCGCTACCGTGATCGTCGCCTCTGTCGTCTGATCCGCCACATCCGTATAAGGATTGCCAATATTTCCTACAACATAGACCTTGTCCTTCTTACCCTGCTCTCCCGCCTGCCCCTGCAGCCGCTTCACATAGTTCTCCATGATCTCGCCAAGCAGGCTCGTGGTCGTCGTTTTGCCATTTGTTCCGGTCACGGCCAGGACATCGCCCTTTCCACACTCCCAGGCAAGCTCCACCTCGCCCCAGATCCGCTGACCGCTCTCCCGCATCGCATTTACCAACGGCAGATCCGTCGGCACGCCCGGACTTAAGACCACCAGGTCAAGCCCTCCGATCACCTCTGACGGCAGCTCGCCCAGAAGTACGCGCAGGTGAGAAGCCGCCTCCGGCGACGCCATCTGCACCACTTTCGCGGCCAGTGCATCCCCATCCAGCTGCTCATTTCCATCATATAAAATCACTTTGGCGGCAGAAGCCCGCAAAAGCAGCCCTGCCGCACCAATCCCACTCTTTCCCGCGCCAAATACCAGAACGCGGCTGTTCTTCAGTTCCATCATTTTCTCCTCCTGTTAAAAGCCTTGTATCATTACATGGCGTACAGCGCCAGCAGGCACAGAAATGCAGTCACTACGCTAAACACCGTCACAATCCTGGTTTCCGACCATCCGCACAGTTCAAAATGATGATGAATCGGCGCCATTTTGAAAAACCGTTTCCCGCCGGTCTTTTTAAAATAAGTCACCTGAATGATTACGGAAAGCACTTCAATCAGATAGATCAGCCCGACAAGCAGAATGAAAATCGGCATTTGCAGCAGATAAGCGCAGCCAGCCACGAATCCGCCGAGCGCCAGCGAGCCGGTATCGCCCATAAACACCTGCGCCGGATAGACATTGAACAGCAGAAAACCGATCAGCGCGCCCGCCACCGCAGCAGTTAGAGGCTCGATCCCGCCGCCGCGAACCATCGAAGCGGCAGTAAAGAAAATTGCCACCATCAGGGTCACCCCACTGGCCAGCCCGTCCAGGCCGTCGGTAAAGTTCACACCGTTGACCGTTCCAATGATCACAAAATACGCCAGCGGAACAGACAGGTATTTAAAAAGTCCGCCAAACGAATCGAGTGTAATCACGTACCCTCCGCTAAACGGAATCAGAAGCTCCAGACAGGTGTTGTCCATTCTCCAGATATAGATAATAAAAATCGTCGTCACGATGATCTGTCCGAGCATTTTCTGTTTCGGATACAGGCCGTCAGAGCGGTGCATCACAACCTTCAGATAATCATCCAGGAAGCCGATGATGCCAAATCCCAGCGTCAGAAACAGCACCGGGATGATCCGCGGATAACGCCCAATATAAAATAAGGAAGTAATCACGATGGCAATCAGCATAATCAGTCCGCCCATCGTCGGAGTGCCGCCCTTTTTCAGGTGAGACTGCACTCCCTCCTCACGTTCCGTCTGTCCTACCTTCAGGCGTTTCAGAAACGGGATTACCAACGGGCTCAAGGCCACACTGATTGCAAACGCCACAAATAGTGGAATAAAAATATCCGGATTCATGTACATACTCTTTTTCCTCCTTAAACGCACCTGCGTTTTCCTGTCGTTTCCCCACATGGGCCATCCGAATGCCGGGCAGTACTGTTCTCATTGTCCAGAGGAATGCAGAACTGTTTTCCTCATTCCTCTGCTGACGCAACCGTTTCCGTCTTCTCGATTCCCAGATAAGGCAGTATATTTTCAAAAATCTCTTTCACCACCGGCGCGGCAATGGTGCCGCCGTAATAGGTGCCCTGCGGATTGTTGATCACACAAAGGCAGATCACCTGCGGGTCATCCGCCGGAGCAAAGCCGATGAACGAAGAAATGTATTTCCCCTGCCCTCGCGGAAGCGTCTCGGACGTTGCTGTTTTTCCACCGATCCGATAGCCCTCGATATACGCGTTTTTGCCGGAACCGCCGTCTACCACCTGCTCAAGCAGATAGCGCATCGTCTCTGACGTCTCCTCTGAGAGAATCCGTTCTCCCTCCCCGTACTGATACACCTCCAGCAGGGTACCGTCCCTGGCCTTCGCCTGCACTCCGAAATGCGGCGTGACACGCGTACCGCCATTGATAATGGAGCTGACAGTCGTGATCAGCTGAATCGGTGTAATCTGAAACGACTGTCCAAATGAAATCGTAGCGAGCTCGACCTGCCCCACATTTTCCTTCTGGTGCATGATCGTCGCCGCCTCCCCTGGCAGGTCAATCCCCGTCTTAACATTTAAACCAAACTGATTAAAATATTTATAATAATTGTCAACCCCCAGGCGAAGCCCGACTTCGATAAACACCGGGTTGCAGGAATTCTGCGCCGCTTCCAGAAACGTCTCCGAACCGTGCCCGGCCGTCTTGTGGCAGCGAATCCGCCGGTCGTCTACCAGCTTATATCCCGGACAGTAAAACGTATCGTCCAGCGTGACCACACCCTCTTCCAGCCCAGCAGCTGCCGTGATTATTTTAAACGTCGAGCCTGGCTCATAGGTATCATTGATACAGCCATTACGCCACATCTGATTGAGCGCGTTCTGAAGCTCGTCACCCGTAAGCGCCGCGGCCGCACTCTCCAGAAAACCATCCTCTGCCTCGTCCGAAGCTTCGTCTCCATACGTGATTTCCAGAAACATCTCTGTCAGCGTATACGGATCATTCAGATCAAACTCCGGCACATTGGTCATCGCGTAGATTTCCCCATTCTGCGGGTTCATCACCAGGATCGACACACTGTCCGCCTGTTTTTCCTCCAGGACATTATAAGCGGCCTGCTCCACATACTGCTGGATATTATAATCCAGACTGATGATCAGGTCATCCCCGGCAATCGGCTCCACCCGCGTCTCCGCGGTATCTTCAATCTCAATCCCCCGGGCGTCCGTCAATGTCAGGATGGTTCCGGGCGTCCCAGAGAGGACCTCCTCGTAGCGGACCTCCAGCCCAATGATCCCTTGGTTATCCGCGCCGGTAAAGCCCAGTACCTTCGACGCCATACTTCCAAAAGGATAATAGCGCCTGTAATCCTCATCCACCTTCACGCCATCCAGCCCATAGCTGCGGATAAGATCTCCAGTCTCCTTGTCAACATTGCTTTTGATCCGCTCCATAGAGCTGACCTTCTCCACCCGCGTCCGGACGGTTTCCTCCTCCATGCCAAGCACCTCACTCAGCACTTTAATCACCGTCTCCGCATCCGTGATCTGGCTGTGGACGACCGATACCGTACAAACCGTCTGGTTATCCGCGAGGACCGTCCCATTGCGGTCCAGAATCCTGCCGCGCGCCGCCTTGATTGATCGCTCGCGTTCATGCAGATCCTCCGCCAGGGAAGCATAATACTCCGACTTTCCAATCATCAGATACGCCAGTCTCCCGATCAGAAAGACCAGCGCCAGCATACATATCGCAAAAATCAGCAGAATCTTTCTGCGGTGAAACGGTCTTGTTTTCTGCATAAAAGCTCCAGAGACGTCTTGTCTTTATAGTTTATTCCAATCTCTGGTGATACATTCACCGTTTCCTTTTCCAAATTCATCGCCGGATTCGGAAGTTTTATTCTTCTTCCTCATCCGCAATATCCGTCGGATCTACGAGGGTGGTATCCGAGTCATCCGCCGAATTTTCATCCAGCGGCACTGCCATATCCGGATTGGTCGCAATCGACTCCTCCGTATCCTCATCCTCGCTGCTGCTGTCATCCGTCTCCACTGTGGAGACCGCATTCATATATCCGTCATAGACCGTGCCGTCCTCATCAATATAGGCGCCCGCGATCACATTTCCATATTCATCCACGACTTCGCCGTCCACAACACGCGCGTTACTGTAGAGATTCCCATAAGAATCAAACGCCTGGAACGTAGTGACGCTCTCCGCGGAATCAATCTGATCTACATCATCTTCCGTCAGCCCCAGCTGAGCCAGCAGGCTGTCGGTAATCTCTTCGGTCGCTGTCAATCCCAGATACGGATAAACCTCCAGCGCGATGGATTGAAAAATCTTCTGCGCGTAGCTGCTGCTCGCCTGATTCTCAACATTCGGCTCATCGACGACCACATAAATCACCACTTCCGGGTCATTGATCGGCGCCGCGCCGATAAAGGAAACCAGATACAGGCCATCCGCACGCTCTCCGGTCTCCGAATCAATCTTCTCCGCCGTACCGGTCTTACCTCCTACCCGGTAGCCCGGCACACGGGCTGTCTTTCCAGTACCTTCTTCTACAACGCTCTCCAGATACTCCTTCAGCGTATCCGATGTGGAAGTGGAAATCACCTGCTTTAAGAGCAGACTGGAATTATCCTTTACAATCGCGCCATCCTCATCAAGGATCTTGTCCACCACGTGCGGCTGATAATAATAACCGCCGTTTACAACCGCGCAAAACGCAGAAATTTCCTGAATCATCGTACAGGTAAAGCCCTGCCCAAACGAACAGGTCGCCAGCTCTACCTCATTCATTTTCTCCTGTGTATAGATGACGCCGCTCGACTCATTCGGCAGGTCAATGCCGGTTCTCTGTCCAAAGCCAAACAGCGACTGGTATTTCAGGAAATTCGAGACATGCATCTTTGCTGCAATCTGCATTAGAGCGTCATTGCAGGAATTCACCAGCGCATCCTCTAGCGTCTCCAGTCCGTGCGCGCCCGGATAGGCGTCACAGTGAATCTCCGTATCTGTGACATATTCGCCGCCGTCACAGTAAAACGTATCATCCGTCGAAATCGCGCCAATTTCCAGCGCCGCCGCGATTGTGATTGGTTTATAGGTCGATCCCGGCTCAAAGCTATCCGAAACACAGAAATTGCCCCACAGGTCATAGAGGGTCGATACATACTGCGTGGTTTCATTTCCGTACTCATCCGTGATGACCGTATCCATCATCTCTTCGACCTCTTCTTCTGTATACCAGTCATAAATCACACTGTCCGGATCTTCGAGGTCATAGCTCTGGTTCGTCGCCATCGCGAGAATCGCACCCGAATTCGGATCCATCACTACCACGCCGACATTCGCCGCTCCGTGCTTCGCAGTACCATCATCCGTGTCATCGCCATAGGTCTCGTCAAACTCTGCGATCACGTTCTCTACAATCTCCTGGATGTTCACATCCAGTGTCGTCACAAGGGTGTAGCCATTTTCCGGGGCAATCGTCTTGGTCTGATAATCACTGTCATCATCCAGATAACCGAAAATACGGCCGTTCGTCCCCTGCAGTTGCTCGTCGTAATAAGCCTCCAGGCCGACAATCCCGTCGCCTAAGCTGTTCGCAAAACCAATCGTATTGCTCGCAAGCGAGCCAAGCGGATAATGGCGGATATATTTTTCCTCAAAAGAAACCCCTGTCACCAGAGAACGATTCTTCTTTTCCAGTTTTTCCGACTCACTCAGGTCGTCCGAGGAAACGTTGGCAAATTCATCAATATAATCCTCATACGCCTCTTTTTCATCCGCAGTCAGATACTGTTCCTCATCATCCGCCTTTACCTGCAGCACCTGATACTGGCTGCTGGCGGTGCTCTCATCCGTGATCAGTTTCCGCAGCTCCAGCTCATCCAGGCCAAAATATTCGCTCAGTACTGTCACCGTGGGCTCCAGATAGGTATCCGCATCCTCATTGATCGCCTTACAGTCCAAAACCAGGTTATAGACCTTCTCGCTGTAAGCGAGCACACGCCCATTTGTATCCTGGATCTCGCCTCTTCGCGCGACCAGCGTCTGACTGTCATAGTTGTTCTGGGAAAGCACCTGCTTTGCGTAGGTATTTCCCTTTGTCACATTAATATACGCAATCTGGATCAGTAAAACCACCAATCCCAACAAAACGAATCCAAATAAAGCCAGAAGCTTTATCTGCATCCGTTTTGAAAATCTGCGTTCTCTTTTTACCCGATTTGCCAAGCTACTTCACCTACTTACTCTTCTGGTATCTCGGAATATTGTCTGACGTAATCATTGGTCTCTGCCTCATAAGTCACCACCTGATCCGCTGTGGCCAGCTGCATTCCCAATTCATCCGTCGCTACTTCTTTTACATGCGTCAGGTCTACGCTGTTCATCACGCGGTTATACTCCGAGTCATTCTCAAGCACCGCGGAATCCAGCTCAGCAGAAAGAGACGCCACCTTCTCCTGAAGGAGTGTATTGGTCGCGCGCAGCTGCAGAAAATTCACACAGACAAACACTGTCATCACTGCCGCCGCCGTCAGGAAAAACACATAACCGACATTCATCTGAAGCTCCCGCTCCCGATTCTTCCGTGTCGCGTGGCTGACTGTGACCGGCTCCTCCGTCTCCATCGGCTGCGTAGCTACATGAAGCTGGCGCACGGTATTTCCATCCACGTACGTATAAGAATCTCTGTCCCCTGCCGCACGTTTTGCCCTGCTTTCTGTTCTGCCATTGCCGCTTTTTGGAGAAGCTGCCCTGCTGTATCTCTTTTCTGCCATGATTCTCTCCCGCTCTTACTGCTAATTTCTTTACCAAAACCTGTTGTTACTGATTTTCTTTGCGTTTTCCTGCTACCCTCGCAGCAAATGCAAAGTCCTTACCGAAACCACTTTTATTCTCTACGTCAGGCAGGGCTCCCGAATGCTTCAAATACGCGAAGCTTCGCGCTCTTCGCCCTGCTGTTCGACTCCAGTTCTTCCTCTGACGGAACGATCGGCTTACGAGTGATTACCTTTCCCTTCGGCTTCTTCCCACACACGCACACCGGAAAATCTTTCGGACATGTGCAGGGATTTTCCAGATTCCGGAACTTGTTCTTCACAATCCGGTCTTCCAGCGAATGGAATGTAATCACGCAGATGCGTCCCTCCTCATTCAATAAATCCACCATATCTTCCAGAGACTCCTCGAGAACCTCCAGTTCCCGGTTCACCTCAATCCGTATGGCCTGAAATGTCTTTTTGGCCGGGTGTCCTCCTACTGCCCGCACTTTCATCGGGATCGCCGCTTTTATAACATGAATTAACTCCCCAGTTGTTTCCAGTTTTTTTTGTTCGCGGGCGTTCACGATATGTTTGGCAATATTCTTTGCGAACTTTTCCTCCCCATAGTCGCGGATGACGCGGTACAGCTCCATCTCGCTATATTCGTTCACAACATCCATCGCCGTAAGGGTCTGCCGCTGATCCATCCTCATGTCCAGCGGAGCGTCCTCTCTGTAGGTAAATCCTCTCTCTGCCGTGTCAAGCTGGTAAGAGGAGACCCCCAGATCCAAAATGACTCCATCTACAGATAACACACCGAGTTTTCGGAGCTCGTCTTTCATATAACAGTAATTGCTGCGTATAATCGTCACGTGATCCTTATACTCGTCCAAGCGCCTCGTAGCCGCCTCAATCGCGTCCGCATCCTGATCAATCCCGATCAGCCGTCCGCCGCCGGTCAGCCGTTTACATATTTCCAGGGAATGTCCGCCGCCGCCAAGCGTACCATCCACATATATCCCATCTGGTTTTATCTGCAGTTCCTCAATGCTCTCAGAAAGAAGTACCGATCTGTGGTGAAAGTCCATAATAATCCTCCCCAGGATCTTAAATGTCTAAGCCCAGATCTGACATCTGCTCCGCGATCTCATCCATATCGTCATAAGCATTGTTTTCCGTCCAGTCTGCTTTGTTCCAGATTTCAATACGATTCAGGTTTCCTGACAGCACCACATCCTTATCCAGCTTCGCAAATTCTCTTAAGTTCTGCGGTAAGAGAATTCTCCCCTGCTTGTCCAGTTCGCATGTGGTCGCGCCGCCCATAAAGAAACGTGTGAACTTTCTGGCGTTCTTCTGTGTAAGCGGTAATTTGCGCAGCTTCTCCTCGAAGATCTGCCACTCATTTTTGGGAAACGCAAACAGGCATCCATCCAATCCCTTCGTCACAATAAATTCATCATCTAACAGTTCTCTGAATTTCGCCGGGATGATCAGTCTGCCTTTGGAATCAATCGTATGATTGTATTCTCCCATAAACATCATGACGCACCTTCTTTGGAAAAACAGGCGGCATCCTCCATACGCTCAAAAGCGATGAACCCTGCCGCCGGTATTTCGACTCATGGCAGCCATCAGAGGAAGTCTCCCCACAATCCCCCAAATAGTCACCACGAAGCACCACTTTTTACCACTTGAAGCTACTATACATTAAATTTCCTCAAAAAACAAGCCTTAATTCCAGGAATTTTTGAAACTTGTGTGAATTTCAGGGAGAGGTACAACATCTTGTAATCCTGCTCTAATTGGAAAACTTCCCTGTGCGCCCCTGCGCACAAAAAAGGCTGCCGCTAAAACCAGCGACAGCCTTTTTCCCAGTTGAACTATTCTTTTTGGTGGGGACAATTCCCACTGCGCACCCGCCCCCAAGTAAGAAGCACCAGAGAACCAATCACCAATACACCCGACAGCACCTGCGACACCGGAAGCCCCGTTCCAAACAGAATCAGCTGATCCGTGCGCAGTCCCTCAATCCAGAGCCTTCCCAATCCGTACAGAAGAAGGTACAGCAGAAAAACCACGCCGTCGTTTTTCCGTTCCAAATGTCTCTCCGGATCTTTCCGGCAGTGCAGCCGCCGCGTGACCAGCAGCAAAACCGCCAACACTCCCAGATTCCAGAGCGACTCGTAGAGAAATGTGGGGTGTACCTGAATGTACTCCACCCCGTCAATGGTCTGAATGTGCGCGCGCATCGTCTCCGTAATCTCCGAAGCCCGCACATCACTGACCGGAAGCTGCATCGCAAGCAGATTGTCCGTATACTCCCCGAACGCCTCCCGGTTAAAAAAATTCCCCCATCTGCCAAGCGCCTGTCCCCACACCAGACCCACCGACATCGTATCCAGCATCCTGGCAGCATTCAGCTTCCGGATATGGCAAAACACCAGCACCGTCGCCACACCGCCAATCACGCCTCCATAGATCGCCAGACCGCCTTTGCGCAAATTGAAAATCTCAGCCAGATGACTGCTGTAATAATCCCAGGAAAACACAACATAATAAATCCGCGCACATACCACCGCAATCGCAATCGCCAGAATCCCCAGATCAAAGTAATCGTCCTCCTTCTGGCCGGTCGCCTTCGCCACCTTCATCACCAGAAAAAGCCCCGTCATCATCGCCGCCGCCAGAACAATCCCATAGCAGGCAATCGTAAGTCCCCCGATCTGAAAACTCTTCACCACATTCGTCAGCGTAATGCCCAAATGCGGAAAACGGATGGAACCTTCCATTTAAAAGATGCTGCCTCCTCTCTGCTTATGGCTCACTTCGTTCACACGTTGAAACGAAACAGAATCACATCTCCGTCCTGCACGACGTAGTCCTTTCCTTCCAGTCCAACAAGCCCTTTCTCCCGCGCAGCCGCCAGAGAACCGCAGTCCAGCAAATCCCGGTAATTCACCACTTCCGCCCGGATGAAACCGCGCTCAAAATCCGAGTGAATCTTTCCGGCCGCCTGCGGCGCCTTCATTCCTTTTTTAATCGTCCAGGCGCGCGTCTCCTTCTCGCCCGCCGTCAGGAAGCTCAGAAGCCCCAGCAGGCTGTAGCTCGCCTTTATCAGTTTCTCCAGACCGGACTCCTGTAATCCCAGATCCTCCAAAAACATCTGCTTCTCGTCATCCTCCAGCTCAGAAATCTCCTCCTCAATCTTCGCGCAGATCACAAACACCTCGCTGCTGGTCTGAGCCGCATATTCCCGCACCTTGCCGACGTAGTCATTCGAAATACCATCATCCGCGAGGTCATCCTCCGCAACATTTGCCGCAAAAATCACCGGCTTCGCCGTGAGCAGGTTATACTCAGAGAGCCACTTCAGCTCATCCTCATCCTCCGTCTGATAGGTAATCGCCAGCTGTCCATCCTCCAGATGCGCCTTCAACGCCTTCATCAGGGCAAGCTCCTTCGCCGCAGCCTTATCATTATTCGCCGCCCGGCCGGTCTTCGCCATACGCCGCTCCAGAATCTCCAGATCCGAAAAAATCAGCTCCAGATTAATCGTCTCAATGTCACGCACCGGATCCACCGACCCGTCCACATGAATCACATTCGTATCCTCAAAACAGCGCACCACATGGACAATCGCGTCCACCTCACGAATATTCGCCAAAAACTGATTTCCCAGGCCCTCGCCCTTCGACGCGCCCTTCACCAGTCCCGCGATATCCACAAACTCAATCACCGCCGGCGTCACCTTCGCCGAATGATACATATCCGCCAGAAGCTTCAGCCGCTCATCCGGAACCGCCACCACACCCACATTCGGGTCAATCGTGCAGAACGGATAATTCGCCGACTCAGCCCCCGCCTTCGTAAGAGAATTAAACAGCGTACTCTTCCCCACATTTGGCAAACCTACAATACCCAATTTCATCTTATCACTTACCTCCTGCAAGCCCTTCTCTTCTTCATCCCAGGCATTGCCCTGTATTCGATTTGTATTCGCTCTATCTATCGGAACAATCGCTTCATAACCTTCTTCACTCGATCCTACGATTCGTCCGCATTAATGAACGCATTCTATTATACACAAAATCGATGGTAAATCAACACCGCTGGCGGCAAAAAAAGACAATCGCCGGATAAAAAAGCCCCTGCAGCAGCTATCCAGCCTCTCCCGGAAAACTGCCGCAGGGGTAATATTTCAGATATAAATATATATCGCTTTCCGCGTATCACGCATTCTGAAGCATCTCAGCTTCAATTTTGCGAACATCCTCCACAGAAGTCGCCTGACAATCTGCGATCTCCTCCACTGTTAATTTTCCTAATTTCAAAAATCGCCGAATCGCTGCTTCCTTTGTTTCCTTTTCTTTCTTCGCTGCTTCTTTCGCCGCAATCCTTGTCGCTTCTTTCGCCGCTTTCTCTGCAGCGATTTTCTTCTCGCTCGCAATGTGGATCTCCATAATGCGATCCTGATCATACAAGTCCATCATCATCGTGATTACCTCCTTCTCCCGGGTTGCCAGGTACTCTTTTAATATATCCTGATCCTTGCATATCCGGATCGTCTCAGACACCGCTTCCCGCGTCCAACCATGCAAATGCACCTGTTCGTTGAATACTTTTGTAAACAACACATACTGCCCGATGATATCCTCACCGACCGTCTGCTTCGGATTCACAGTGCCGTAAAGCATTTTTACCGTCACATCAATCGCCGATTGTTTTTTCTCAAAAAATGTTTGATATCGTGTGCCTTCCATTGTTTTTCTTTGGTGTGATTTCATTATAGTGGAAAACCGACTGCCGTGCAAGCAGTGTTTTCCGATTCTATGGAAGTACCTACAGAAAATAAAACGAAATTCTGACGGGAATGTGATTATGGATTTTAAAAAATTTCGAAATTTCCTCAGCTGCAGATTTGACCAGCGTCATGAACTTTGACAATCTAATATCTCTGCACGGTAAGCACTCTATTATGCATAACTTTTAATCTATCTGAATTCGTGGGAAAAATCATACCAAAGTGCCATAAACTCAGCAACTATGTGTCCTGAGGCCGTTTTCCTACCACCCTTTCACGGAGAGCCTTCCTTTTCAGGCCAATTCTCTTAAAAATAATTCACATCGCCACAATTCCTTAATTTCAGGCACTTTTTCTTCAAATTTCCCCGCATCTAGACGAAAACGCCGAAAACCCTAAAAAGTAATTATAGAGCACTATCTATTAGCTCTTTAGCTATTCTTAATGAACCCTTCCCATCCACATATTTTTGCATTTCCAATGAACAAAAACATCTTCTAGCATAAGTCTGTTTAGAAATTAAGTTGCACACATTATCTTCTATTTGATCATGTCTAGCATCACCGGCGTAATCAATTAAATTTAATTTTTGAAAAAAATAAACATTTTTTAATTGATTATCCGCAATCGCATATGAAATCGTAGGGACGCCACATGCGCATAATTCGTACAATGTTGTTCCTCCAGCAGAAACGACCAAGTCTGCCCTATCAAATAGGCTTTTCATATGAATATTATCAAAAACT
>JAJPWX010000121.1 GCA_021205755.1 Lachnospiraceae bacterium
CCGCCTTACATATTACGAAAATGTTAATAATATTAAACTTTCACTACAAATACGAAGTCTTCTTTTGGGACACCAAAATAAAAACCAGTAGTGGTACAATCGCTGTAAGCGTTTCACTTGTGAATTATTATGTGTAAAATCTTTTTGCACACATTCAAAGTGCGAATGCAATTTCCCTGACGAAAAGTTCGGATCAGGCATAGTTAGGAGGATAATTTATGAGAAATAAGAAACGGTTTGCGGCGCTTGCGCTGGCAACGGTGCTGGCAGTTTCTCAGGTGACTGCGGTGGCGCCGACGTCAGCCGTGGTGGCGGAAGAGACGGAGGAAGCGGAATATGAATTTTCCGAAAATTCCGAAACCGATGATTCATCAGACTCTTCTGATACGGAAGCCACATCGGATGCAGAAGAGGAATCATCAGAAGAGAATGAAGGAGAAGATTCATCCCAGAGTGAAGAGACTGAGGATGAGTCTGATGCAGAGACTGAGGAGTCTGAGGATGATTCCGAGACTGACGACGAGGAAGACCTGAACGTGGGCATTACTCTGGCTGGTGTGAGTGAGAACGGCATCAGCGTAGCCAGTGAGGATGGTGACGAGGAGACAGAGGGAGAAGAAAACACGGAAGAGGATGGAGAATCCGAATCCTGGTGGATCGATGTCGACTGGCAGAATAGCACCAATCGCCTGCTGGTTGGAGAGACGGTTTCTGAGATCGTCTACCTGCAGCATCACTATTATTATGAAGAAGATGAAGACGGCTGGTGGACAACGGAAACAATTCCTGTGGATGAATATACCTTTACTCTTGGTTACGATACTGGAAGTCTTGACGTATCCACAGACACGACAGAAGATGGTTATGGGTTGATCCTGAATGTCGGAGGTATCGAGGAAGGAGATGTAACACTAACCATTCGTCTTTACGATGAAAGCAGTGAGATGATTGTAAAAGATTACCTGTATTTTTATGTCTCCGACAGTGGCTATTATTATATGACAGCGGATGATTCAGATGGGATTACGGTTCCGCTGGGAGAAAGCTATGATGTGACGGAGGCTGGATTTACACTCTATTATGTTTCTGAGGTGGATGGTGATGTTGTAGAGACGGCGATAGACAAAGAGGATTATTCTCTTTCAGTGGAAGGCTGGGAAGATTACTGCTTTGAATCACTGGAAGGTACGATCCTGACGAACCGCATTTATACGGATGGCACCTATGCCTGGGTTGTAGCGTATAACAGTGAAGGAGAGTACCTTGCTGGTACCTCGGTCGGGTTTGACAACCTGGATTACAACATTGAGCTGTCCCTGACAGATGAGCATCTGAATGAGTATGGAGCCTACATCGTCTATGGGTATGAGCAAACGGTAGCGCTGACCCAGTCAGAAGATGACGAGTATAAACTCCCGGATGGATACTATGTTGTATGGGATATTGAAGATGAATCCGGATTGCTCAGTACGGTTGACAGCGACGACACCAGCCTGACGCTTGAGGTAACGGAAGAAGATGCGGACTATGACAGCTGGTGGGCGAAAGTGTATGCCGCGGTGTATTATGAGGGCAATGAAATCTGCTCTGCGGACAGAGATTTTGAAATTGTGATCCCGTATGCGGAATATTATACATGGGAAGATACGACTCTTGCCCTCGGTGAGGGTGGTTGGTACGAAGCGAATGTAGGCTGCTACGTGCGCAGCTATGAGTATCCATATGGGGAAAATACGTCCGTACAGGTGACTGATCTTTCAGTGGTTTCTCAGTATGAGTATACAGAGGATGGCGAGCAGCTGACCGATGATGTCATTTCTCTGGAAGGCGACGCAGAGTCCGGCTGGAACATTGGAACAAATACGTATGGCTATGCGAATATGCGCGCTACCTATACGGATGTGGACGGTGAGGAGCAGACCTTTGCGTTTACCATCTATGTAGAAGGCGAATACTACAATCTGAATTATGCTTATCTGGAAGAAACAGATGGGAGAGTACAGGTTGACAGTACAATCACTATTGACACCTCACTTGAGTATGTATACACAAATGACGATGGTGGTGCAGAATACGAAACCATTGAAGACTATCTGAGCGAGGGATTCTCTCTGAATTATAGTGACTATGACGAGGACATCATAAGTGTAGAAATTACAAATGATGGAGAAGACAGCCCGGAACGTATGCTGGCTGTTACCGGTCTCGCAGAAGGCGGTACCGATCTTTATCTCTATGTGACGAATGAAGATGGTGATGTGGTCGCGGATGTCTGGCTGTGGATTGAGGTGACAGAGGATTATTACGTATTATCTTACGAAAGTGAAGCTCTCCCCCTGGGAGCAACAGTAGATATGGGGGATTTGGAGTCCAACAAATACGTCGTCTATACTCTGACCCATTATTATACAAATGATGAGGGCGAGAGCGTTTCAGAAGCAATTAATCTCACCAGTGACAATAGCTATATTGAGATAGAAGGCTATGATGATGGCTGCCTGGAACTGGTGGATGAAGATGGTACGCAACTGACCAGAACAAACACATGGGAAACATGGGCAGATGTACACGTGATGCTTTATAACGATGATTCTGAGGAATATGAAGAGGTTGCCAGCTGTGGAGTCGTGTTTAGTGAGCTGCCTTATGATGTTTCACTTACAAATGATTCACTTGACGGCAACTGGGTAATTTATGCGGGAATTGATATGACCGTGTCTTATGAGTTGTCAGAAGACAGCGATACAATTCCGGATGAGGCAGAGTGTATCTGGGCTGTGCAATACTGGGATGACGACGAGCAGGAGATGCTGGACGTTTATGAGGAGCTGGCGACTTGGACAGATAATGAGGATGGCACGATCACGATTTTGACTTATTCCGATGAGAGGGATATCCGGGTCAGTTTGCAGGTAATATATGGCGATAATGAGATTATCTGGGTGGAAGAGTGGATTACTACGATGTCGGAAGGCAGTTACCTGAGTATCTATGTAGAAAATTACGGCCTTCTGTTCGGAGAAACGAAGGATATCATTGCGGTTTATGGCAATGATTCAGAAGCGCTTACCGTTACAGCTGTGGAAGTAGTAAACTATGAAGACTGGGATACATACGAAGCCGGTGAGACAACGGATACTGTCTACGCGTCCGTATCAGGAAACAGTGAAGACGGCTGGACAGTGACCGGAAACACGGAAGGAAACAATGGCTTGGCTGTTCTGAATGTTACTTATGTAGATCCATATACCGGTGAAACTGCGACTGCAGTGATTGAAGTCTGGGTCGGCGGATCCAGTACCTATTTTGATTATGAATCAGAGTGGGAAATCAATCGTCCGGAAGGAGACAATACTATTGAGATTCCTGTGGCGCTTTATGAAGAAACGGTAGATTACGATGAAGAGAGCGGCGAATGGGTGAAAACAGGGCCTTACGTGATGCCGATCTATGAGATTTACTATCTGAGTGATTATGATTCCGATGTGCTGGACATCTCCTGGAGCATTCAGGACGATGGGACAGCAGTATTCACTGTGACAGGACTGGAAGAAGGCTGGTCGAACTTTGCATTTAGCATCCTAACAGGGGATAGCGAAGGTAATACCTGGGAAGAAGGCTACGAGTGGATCAACGTCTCAGTCAACGGTAAGCTGGATGCGAATATGGATGCGGAAGAGTACACCGTGGAAAAAGAGTACGGAGATGAAGAATTTAACCTGATTGAGGAGATTGAATTGGCTACGGATTCGGATGCGGAAATTCAGTATACGATCCTTCAGGGAGAAGACGTGGTCGAGATCGATGAGAATGGAAACATTACTATCATTGGTGTCGGCACAGCTGTCATCAAGGTGTATGTCGAGGAAACCAATACCTACTCCTACGCAAAGGTGAATATTACCATTGAAGTAGACAAAGCCGACGCCACTATCACGGGTACAGATTCTTATGAAGTGACCTATGGCTCGACATCCGAATTCTATCTGGAAGACATCCAGACGACCGGCGATGGAACACTCTCTTATGAGGTAACGAGCGGCACGGCGGTGGTATCGGTAGACGAGACCGGTCTGGTGAAAGTTTTGTCAGCTGGTACAGCTGAGATTACCGTATCTGCGTCGGAGACGGATCTGTACAAAGCAGCAACTCTCACGGTTACTGTAACTGTAAATGCAGCTGAAACGGAATCTGAGACGACTGCGACGGAGTCGGAGACAACAGCCACAGAGTCTGAAACGACAGCAACCGAGACTGAGAGCGAAACAAAAACTCTGTACATCATCGAAGCGGCAACAGATGATGAGTATACGATCGGCAAAGACTCCAGCGCAGTAGTCAAGTGCAATGGGGAGCTTTCCGAGTTTATCAGTGTAGCAGTGGATGGTGTGACGGTAGATGCTTCGAATTATACACTGACAGAAGGTTCTACGATCATTACCTTTACGCAGGATTATATGGATACCCTTTCTGTAGGCGTACACACCGTGACATTAACCTATACTGGCGACAGAACCGTGAATGCACTGCTGACAGTGAAGGAACTGACATCAGATTCTGAGACGGAATCCGAGACGGAGACCACGGCAGCTGGATCTGAGACAGGGACGGAATCTGAAACGACAGCAACGGAGTCTGAGACCGATGCTGCTGGTTCTGAGACCGATGTGAACGGAAATGAAACGGATGCCTCTGGCTCTGAGACCGATGCCGCTGGTTCTGAAACTGACGTGGACGGCACGGAGACGGATGCGAACGATTCTGAGACAGATGAGAGCGGTACAGTAACTGAGTCTGAAACAACGGCCGCAGAGACAACAGCAACAGCAACGGAAACGACGGCGACAGATTCTGAAACGGATTCCTCAGTAGCGACCGGTGATAACAGCCCGATTGAGATCTATGTGGCTGTAATGCTTCTGGCGATGTCGATCCTGATGGCAGGGACGCTTTACAGAAGAATGAATAAGAACGTGAAATAAGATATGTAAAGAATATATACGGCGAAAGCAGATAATTTTGGGAAATAAGACAAGCCGGATACTTCGGATGGGTAACCACGGGGTATCCGGTTTGTCATTCTTTTTGATTTTTTCCTTGAATCGTTATTAGGGGTATGGTAATCTTACGATATAGATGGGAGGGCAAGTATGTGGATAGAAATGTAAGTATCATAAATGATGTGGATGGGAATCGAATCGTGATGATAAACGATATAAAATTTAAAGGAAAAAGAAGGGTTAATTGGGAGGATGTAGAAGCGTATCTGAAACAGTATGTGGGTGAGTTCTATTCGATTGCTGCTACAGGGGAAGTAGTATATATAGGAGCGGAACTTCCAGATGAGTATACCAGGTCAAATTATACAGCCAGATTAAAGGGTGGAAGTGCGAAAGCAAAAGCGAATGCAGCTCAGGCTCTTCCAGAAATGATAGAAATTGCGGATGGAAAGTGTTTTGAAGAAAACCGCAAAAGCAAGCATAATAACGATGCCAGATTTGGGTGGTATCGCTATGATACTCGTTTTGCTCTGCCGGTTTATAATGAATATGGAGAAGTGGAGAGATATAATGTTTTTCATGCGCTGATGCTGATGCGGCATGCAAAGGATGAAAAGCTTTATTTATATGATATAATGGAAATAAAAAAAGAAGCGAGAAACCTTTTCCAATCCGAAGATTTTACTCAGTGAAAGAACCCACTTCCTTTTAAAATATTTTAGTGGGTGAAATGGTATTTGTCAAGAATTATTTTGACACATATGATTGAAAAAAACGAAAAAACAAGGATGGAGACGAAACAGCAATGAACAAACAGAATATGACTTATGATTACCCCCTGTCGATCCGCCCGATGCGGGAGATCAATGGATTTCAGGTGCGGCCGGGGTATTTTGATATGAATGGGGCGATGGCGCTGGATTCCGGTGTGAACTTTACGGTACACACGAAGGAAGGAAGATCCTGCGAGCTGCTTTTGTATAACCCGAAGGAGGAGGAGCCGTACGCGGTGCTTCCGTTCCCGGAGGAATATAAGATCGGGGATGTCTACTCGATGATTGTGTTTGGGCTGGACATTGATAAATTTGAGTATGCTTACCGCGTGGACGGGCCGTATGACCCGGAAAAAGGGCTGATTTTTGACAGGAATGCGGTGCTGCTGGATCCGTACGCAAAGGATGTGGCCGGGCAGCGGCTCTGGGGCGTGAAGAAGCTGGACAGCTACCGCGCCCGGGTGATGAAGGATACCTTTGACTGGGGCGCGATGCCGCAGTCGAAGAAGGAGCTCAGTGACCTGGTGATCTATGAGCTGCACGTGCGCGGGTTTACGCAGCATCCTTCTTCGGGAGTTTCCCATCCGGGAACCTTTGACGGACTGCGTGCGAAGATTCCTTATCTGAAGGATCTCGGGGTCAACGCGGTGGAATTGATGCCGATTTTTGAGTTTGATGAGACCCGCGACGCCAGGGTTGTGAATGGCCGGCAGCTGCTGGACTACTGGGGGTACAACCCGGTCTGCTTTTATTCGCCGAACTCGAGCTACGCGGCATCTGCTGCGGTGCACCGAGTCAGCGGGGAACTGAAGAACCTGATTCGGGAACTGCACAAAAACGATATCGAAGTGATTTTGGACGTGGTGTTCAACCACACGGCGGAGGGCAATGAGCTGGGGCCGACGTTCAGCTTCAAGGGCTTTGACAATCGTGTCTATTATATGCTGACGCCGGATGGAAATTATTATAATTTTAGCGGCTGCGGCAATACCTTAAATTGCAATCATCCGATCGTTCAGCAGATGATCGTGGACTGTCTGCGTTATTGGACGATCAACTACCGTGTGGATGGATTCCGTTTTGATCTGGCGAGTATCCTTGGGCGCCATGAGGACGGGACGCCGCTGAATAATCCGCCGCTTCTGCGTTCCCTGGCTTACGACCCGGTGCTGAGCAATGTTAAGCTGATCGCTGAGGCCTGGGACGCGGGCGGGATGTATCAGGTCGGAAAATTCCCGGCGAGCCGCCGCTGGGCGGAGTGGAACGGCCGCTACCGCGATGTCATGCGTTCCTATTTAAAGGGCGATAACTGGGTGTCCAGTACGGCGGCCTGGAGCCTGGCGGGGTCGGGCGACCTCTACGGCGGGGCGTATGAGGACGGGAAAGGAAACTATGTGGGATATAATTCCTGTGTGAACTTCCTGACTTGCCATGATGGTTTTACGCTGTATGACCTTTATTCTTATAATGAGAAGCACAATGAGGCCAATGGCTGGAACAATACGGACGGCGCGAACGACAACCGCAGCTGGAACTGCGGCGCGGAGGGAGAGACGGATGACCCGAATGTGAACCGCCTCCGCCGCAAAATGATCCGCAACGCCTGTGCAGTGCTGATGTGCAGCCGCGGAACACCGATGTTCTATGCCGGGGACGAGTTTGGCAACACGCAGTATGGCAACAACAACGGTTACTGTCAGGACAACGAGATTTCCTGGCTGGACTGGAGTTTCCTGGAGAAAAACCGGGACATTTATGAGTTTTTCAAATTTATGATTCATTACCGTTTCCGCCATCGCGTGATCCAGAAGCGCCTGCCGGACGCGGTCTGCGGGATGCCGGCTATTCGGGCGCATGATGTAAATCCGGAGATTACGGATCTGCCGCCAAACGCGCCGACGATCGGTGTAAGCTTTGCCGGGTACGACCGTCAGAAGGGGCGCGATGACATCGTATATGTGGTTGTGAATTCCTACTGGGAGGAGGTCGAGATCGGCCTGCCGCAGATTCCGCATGGGGGCGCGTGGTACCTGAGTGTCAATACCGGCGGCGATGAGTGTGGTAGATATTGCTACGAGGAGAACGAAGAACGTCGGATCGACGGAAAGTTTGTTATGCAGCCGCGTTCCGTGGCAGTATTCGCGGGGCGGCCTTATTGAGAAGCCAGACTTATAAAACTGGAAATTCTGCAGGGGAGGGTTTGTCCTGTCAGCAGGACGATTTAGAACAGCAAACCGCAGAGCAGTGCTTTGCTTCAGATGGAATTGTTATAAAGAAATAATTATAATCAGGAGACCAGACATGGAGAAAACCATCCGCATACAATACTTAAATGACCAGATCAAACATCTGGAATATATTGACGGAAAGTCGGACTGGATCGATCTGCGCGCGGCTGAGGACATCACGATGAAAAAGGGAGAGTTCCGTCTGATTCCGCTTGGCGTGGCGATGCAGCTGCCGGCGGGCTATGAGGCGCACATTGTTCCGCGCAGCTCGACGTATAAGAATTTTGGCATCATCCAGACAAATCACATGGGAATTGTGGACGAGACATATGCGGGACCGAACGACTGGTGGTATATGCCGGCCTACGCGCTGCGCGATACCGAGATCCACAGGAATGACCGTATCTGTCAGTTCCGTATCATGGAGCACCAGCCAAGCTTGTGCTTTGAGACGGTCGGAGAACTGGATGCTCCCGACCGTGGCGGGATAGGGAGTACGGGGAAAAATTAATCGGATAGGGGGAAAGTCTTTTCCCACTATCCGATGTTGTGCGCAGGACTGCGAAAGGTATTTTCCGGCTGTAGGGTGGGGCTCTTTTCAGGCAATCACGGTTCCCGTCTTGCCAAGGTAGGCGTCTTTCGCTTTGTCGAGCGAGGTGATAATCGCGCTGCGCCCGGCTTTTTGGGAGACGAAATGGACGGATGCTTCGACTTTCGGGAGCATCTGGTCTTTTCCGAATTCTTCATTGTGAATATGTCCCAATGCCTCAGAGACATTCATCTCATGAATGGCCTGCGGGTTCTCAGAACCATATCCTAAGTATACATACTCTTCATTGGTCAGGATCAGCAGCAGATCCGCGTCGACCAGGTCTGCAAGGCGCCCGCTGACGGCGTCTTTTTCTATGACGGCACTTGCGCCCTTCAGATTATTTCGCTGCTTCAGCACGGGGATGCCGCCGCCTCCGCCCGCGACGACGATGTGCCCGGCGTTGACCAGTGTGTTGATCGCGTCAATCTCTACGATGTCAAGCGGCTTCGGAGCAGCCACGATACGGCGGAAGCCTTTTCCGGGTTCTTCGATGACATAATTGCCTTTCTTCTCTTCCTCAGCAGCTTCCTCTGCGTTCAGATAGCGGCCGATCACTTTGACCGGATGATAGAACGCCTCATCATAGGGATCCACGGTCACCTGCGTGAGGACGGTAGCCACCGTTCGGTAAATGCCGCGGGAGAGCAGCTCAGAGCGCAGAGTGTTTTGAATATCGTAACCGATGTAGCCCTGGCTCATCGCGGAACACAGCGCAACGGGTGCGCTGTAGGTCTCGTGGGTCTTCGCGTATTCATTGATCGCGGTGTGGATCATGCCTAGCTGCGGTGCGTTGCTGTGTGTGATGATTAGCTGCGCGCCTTCTTCTATAAGGTCAGCGAGGATTTTCGCCGTGTGGAGCACGGCATCCCGCTGCTCCGGGAAAGTAGTACCCAGCGCCTTGTGGCCGAGCGCTACGACAACTCTTTTTTTCATAGTCTGTCTGCCCTTTCTTTGTGATAGCTTTTCTAAGATGATTATATCGGCCTGTCATTGAAAATGCAATCGTTTTTTCAGGAATATTCCCAGAGGCTGTCCCATATATATGAATGGAGAAAACAATCCGGGGAGGAATTTGCCTGCAAAAGGAGTCACTCTGCTGCCTCCTGGCTGCGCCGGTAGCGCGCATGCTTTCGAACTGCGCTCTGGATATGGAGAAGCTTCAGGAGATCCGCCTGCGGGTGGGCAGACCGGTATTGGTGCGGTATCAGGGACGGGAATTTGTGCTTTGCCGGCCGGGAAAGCTTTCGCCGAAGGCCGCGGACGGGTACCGAATTACGGAAGAGGACTTGAAAGAGACGCTGGAATATGTCTCTGGTTATTCCCTGTACGCGTTTGATGAGGAGGTGCGGCAGGGGTTCCTTACGGTACAGGGCGGGCATCGGATCGGACTGGCGGGGCACGCAGTGATGGAAGGAGACCGGATTCGGTCGCTTCGTTCGATTTCCAGCCTGAATATTCGCCTCTCGCACCAGATCCGGGGCTGTGCGGATCCGCTGATGTCCTGGATGTATGAGGAGGGCGAGGTGTGCAGTACCCTGATTCTTTCTCCGCCAGGAGGAGGAAAGACAACGCTGCTGCGGGATCTGATCCGTCAGATTTCAGATGGCGGCGTGTATGGAGATGGCAGGACGGTAGGAGTCGTAGATGAGCGCTCAGAGCTCGCCGGTTCGTATCTGGGGGTGCCACAAAACGATCTGGGAATGCGCACGGATATCCTGGACGGCTGTCGTAAGCCGGAAGGGATGATGATGCTTCTGCGCTCGATGGCGCCGGAGGTTATTGCGGTGGATGAACTGGGGAATGGGAAGGACGGGGAAGCAATTGAACAGGTATTTACATGCGGCTGTCGTCTGCTTGCGACGGTACACGGCGCATCAATGGAAGAAATGAAACACAAGCCGCTTCTGGAAAAGCTGCTGCGGGAGCGGGCGTTTGACCGTTATGTGGTGCTTGCAGACAGAGGGAAGCCTGGAGAAGTACGGGAGATTTATGATCGGGATGGGGCGCTTTTATTCCCGCGAAGCAAGGAGCCAGGGAACTGTACTTCCATGGATATTTGACTTTATGGCAAAGAGGATGGAAAAATAAGGGAGAATGGAATGCGTGTAGCAATGAAAATGTGTGGGCTGCTCTGCATTTTCGGAGCCTGTTGCCTTGCGGGGATGGAACAGGAACGCCGCCTGAAGCAGCGATGGCTCTTTTTGAGCGAAGTAAGAGAAACCCTGCAATTTCTGGAGAAAGAGATGACCTGGCACTGTACTTCACTGGATGAGGCTTTGCGATGCGCGGCGGAAGGATGTAAAACATTTTTGAAAGCAATTCTTCTGGACTGTGCGAAACAGGTGGAAAGCCGATGTGGTCTTTCGTTTCGGGAAATCTGGCGGACGAGCGTTTCGAAAACTCTTTCACCGGGTTTTTTGAATGACACACAGTATCAGTGCTTTCTGGAACTGGAAATGGCACTTTGCGGCACGGATACCGTATCGCAGAAGACACAGTTACAGAAGTTTGAACAGCGTTTTTTGGACATCTGTGAAGGTGCGCATGCGGAATGGAAGGAAAAAGGGGCGCTTTACCGGCGGCTGTCGGCGGCGGCAGGGCTGGCCGCGGTGATTCTGTTAGTATAAGAGTTGTTTAATGGTGAAAAATGAGTATAAATCTGATTTTTAAAATCGCGGCGGTAGGAATTCTGGTTTCTGTCCTGAGCCAGGTGCTCAAACAGAGCGGCCGGGAGGAACATGCCTTTCTGACCAGCCTGGCGGGGCTGCTTCTGGTTCTGTTCTGGCTGGTGCCTTACATCAGTCAGCTCTTTGAAACGGTAAAGACCCTGTTTTCTCTCTGATCAGAAGAGGAGCGGAGGCAAGAAGCTTTTGCCGACGGGTGCCCAGAGCAGCCCTCAGATATGGAAAGAAAGGGAGAGAGTCTGCCATGAATATGATGAAAATCGCCTGCCTGGGGATTTCTGCGGCCCTGCTTGGGCTATTTATGAAAGAGGTGCGCTCCACGTTTTCGGCATTGATCAGCCTCGCTGCATGTCTGCTGATTCTTTTTTACACCCTGGCCAGACTCTCCTCCATCTTTGAACTGATGGAGACACTCGGCAGCTATGTTTCCTCGCAGAGAAGCTATTTTAAAATTCTTCTGAAAATTATCGGAATGACGTACATTGCTGATTTTGCGTCCAGCCTTTGCCGTGATGCGGGATACAGCGCGATTGCCGGACAGATTGAGATATTCGGGAAAATTTCAATCCTTGCGATCAGCGCGCCGATTATTCTGGCACTGATGGAGACGGTGTATTCTTTTCTGTAACAGTTCGAAACAGCATCGAGCGGTCGGGAGGAAAAGGGCAAATGTGCGGAAAAAAATCGTTGTCGCTGCTTTTGCTTTGCGTTCTTTTTTTATTGCTTTTTGCTTTTACACCACTTCGGCCAGCCGCCTCGTCGGAGTCAGAAGAATCTGATCTTCTGGAGGCGGCGGAGGAATATCTGGCGTTGGATGAGATTGAGGAGACGCTCTCGGAGCTGCTGGATACGGAGAAATTTTCCTTCTGGGAGACTGTAAAAGCGCTTCTTTCCGGAACTGTGCCGTTTCACTGGGACGGGCTTGTATCAATCTTTTCCGGACTGCTGCTTGGCGAGTGGAGGCAGCAGAAGCAGCTTGCCGCTCAGCTTTTGCTCGTGGCACTTGTCTCAGCAATCTTTTCGAACTTTGTGCGCGTGTTTGACAGCCGGCAGATTTCGGATATCAGTTTTTATATGACTTATCTGGTGATTACTGCGCTTCTGCTGGATGCGTTCTCCGGGCTGGTCCAGATGGTCGCGGATACCTGCGCCGCTCTTAATACTTTTGTAGAAATTTTGCTGCCATCTTACGTGATTACCATTGTGCTGAGTGCGGGTTCTGTCACGGCAATGGGTTTTTACGAGGTCGCCGTGCTGGCGGTCGGGCTGATCCAGGCTGCGGTGATCCGCCTGGTACTCCCAGCGATCCGTTTTTACATGGTTGTGCTGCTTTTGAACCAGCTTTCCTCCGACGCTGTTTTCTCCAGACTGGCACGTTTTCTGGAGACCGTCATTTCCTGGGGAACCAAATCTCTGCTGGGAGTGGTGGTGGGACTGCAGACCGTGCAGTGCCTGGTTACACCGGCGGTAGATTCTCTGAAAAATTCCGCGCTTAGCCGGATGATATCTGTTATTCCGGGCATTGGCTCGGTGCTGAGCGCAGCGGCGGAAACAGTGGCGGGATCCGCGGTTGTGATAAAAAATGCGGTCGGTGTGGCTGGAATCCTTGCGCTTTTGATGATCTGTCTGGCGCCGCTTGTAAAGCTTGCGGCCTGCGTTTTGCTGTTTCGTCTGATCTGCGCGGCAATTCAGCCTGTTTGCGAAAAACGGATGGTGGAAGGAATTGAGAGTATTTCCGACGGAACCCTTCTGCTGCTGCGCGTATTGCTGTCGGTACTTGCCATGTTCGCAATCCTGCTGGCGATGATTACCGCCGCAGTCAGGGGTGCGTAGGCGTCGGCGGAAGGGAGGAGAAAACATTGACACAGTGGATGAAGACACTGGCGGGCAGTATGTGTATTCTGACGATTTTTACGCACCTGGTGCCGGATGGGCGATTTGCGAAATACGTCCGTTTTTACGCGGGGCTGGTGTTTTTACTGCTGGCGGTAAATCCAATTCTGGAGCTGCTGGGAGATGGAAGTCAGCTGGAACAGCTGCTGGAACTGGAATTTTTAAAGGAAGAATACTATGACCTGGAAACGGCGGCGGAGGGACTCTCGGACCTGAAAAACGATCAGATTCTGGTGGCTTTTCAGACGGAACTGGAACGGCAGGTGAGTGAAATTGCTTCGGCGTATGGTCTGACAGTGATTTCAGCGGAGGTTGTCTTTGGCGAAGACGGATACTCCGTAGAATCTGTATCTGTGACAGTAGAAAAACCTTCCGGAGAAGGAGAGAATTCGTCTTTAGAAAATCAGGCAGACGACGCTCTGGAGCAGACGAAAAAGGAACTTGCCGGCCTTTATCTGCTGCCGGAAAGTGAGATAAAGATGACCTGGAGCGAATCGAATGCACAGGGAAATCCTGAACGGTTACCCTGAAACTGGTTCTGGAAGAAAGAGAAGGGCGGGAGGATATGCGTCAGTGGCGCGACAAATGGAAAAGTATAAAAAAGGATCAGATTGTCATTCTTTTGCTCTTTGGCCTTTTGCTGGTAGTGATTGCGTGGCCCTCCGGCGACGGAGCGGATGAGGCATCCTCTGTTTCTGAGCAAGAGGCATCCGCACAGACTCCTTCGGCGAATCTTTCATCGGAAGAGGATGCAGAGAATCTGACGACGGAATTGGAAACACGGCTGTCCGGAATCCTGAGCCAGGTGCAGGGGATCGGCGAAACGCGTGTGATGATAACCCTGAAATCGGATGGGCGAAAGATTGTCGAAAAGGACACGGAGCAGTCAGAAGAAAAAGAAGAGAGTACAGATGAGGGCAGTTCTTCCTCCTCCTGGCAATCGTCGGCCGGTGAAAGTACGATTTATGAGAAAGCCTCGGATGGAAGCGAGACACCCTTTGTGACGGAAGAGCTTGCACCGGAAATCCTTGGGGTACTGGTGATTGCGCAGGGGGCGGATGATTCGCTCGTTGTGACAGAGATTACGGAGGCGGTGATGGCATTATTTGGCGTGGAGGCGCATAAGATCAAAGTAATGAAGATGGAATAAAAAATAAGGAGGATCAGGTGAAAAAACTATTTAAGAAAAACCAGATTATCATTACAACGCTGGCGATTATGGTCGCGATTGCAGGCTATCTGAATTACTCCGGACGGATTCTGGAGGAAACGGCGGACGCAGTGAGTTCCGACGACAGTACCGTGCTTTTGACAGATGAAATTGAGGAGAATACATATGTAGATACCTATACGGATATTGTCAGTCTGGACGGGGACGGCTCGGAGAATTCCACTACCGATGAAAGCGGCGCTTCCGATACAACGGAAGCGGCTGTCGGGGAGGCTGTGCTGGCGAGTACGACAGTCAGCAGTGCGGGTGAGATTCTCGCCGCGGCGAAGCTGAGCCGGGAACAGGTGCGCTCAAAGACGAAAGAAGAGCTGCAGGAAATGATTGACAGCTCAGAACTTACAGACGATGAAAAGCAGGAAGCTGTCACTGCGATGACGACTCTGACGGTAAATGCGGAGAAAGAGTCGGCGGCGGAACTGCTGCTCGAAGCAAGCGGTTATACAGACTGTGTGGTGAGTATTACAGATGATACGGTGGATGTGGTTGTAAATGCTTCTTCTCTGACGGAAGCACAGCGTGCTCAGATTGAAGACATCGTAAAGCGCAAGACGGAGGTGGCGGGAGAGAATATTGTGATAACGCCGGCAGCAGCGGCGGCAGAAGAATAAAAACAGAAAACCGCCTTTTCGATGCTGTTCTGAATTGTTACAAAAATTTGACAAAACAGGAAAGCGTGTGGTAGGATATGGGAAGAGGAAAAGGTGAAAAATGAACCGAAGTATGATCCGCGGGAAAAGGGACATTGTTTTCTGCGGCAGAGATAAAAACAGAAAGATGAAGGTGATCGGTATGTACAGAAAAAAGAGGTATATGCTGCTGCTTGTCATGCTGATGGGGCTTTTGCTCTGTGCAGGAAGTGTGAAAGCTTCGGAAACGACAGAAAGCACGGAGAGTGCGAGCACTACGGAGAATGTGGTCAAGACAGCCACTGTTGTTTCCGGCGGGCGGTTTGTGACGAAGACAGCCGGGCTGAAATACTGGTACGCCGAGGGAGGCTACGCCAAAAATATCTGGCTGAATATTGACGGCGGAATCTATTATTTTGATTCCAAAGGCGTCTGCCAGACCGGCTGGTTTACCTATAATGGCAATACCTATTTTGCAAATAAAAAGGGCAAAATTTATGTAAAAAAATGGAAAACCTCCGGTACGAAAACGTATTACCTGCGCGCGAGCGGTGTTATGGCGCAAAGCCAGTGGCTGAAGATCAGCGGAAAATATTATTATTTTAACGCCAAAGGACGTCTGGTGACCGGAAAAATATTTAAGGTAAATGGAAAATATTATTGTGTGGACGGCTCTGGTGTACGGGTGTGCAGCAGTTGGGTGACAAAGGATGGAAACAAGTATTACTTTAACGCCTCAGGCGTACGTGTGCAGGGAAAGTGGAAAAAGATCAACGGGTCTTACTATTATTTTGATGACGATGGAATACTGCAGACGAGCCAGTGGATCGGTGATTATTATGTAGATGAAAATGGCGTTCGCCTGACGGATTGCGTGGTGGATGGCTATACGCTGGATTCGGATGGCAAGAAGGTAGAGGAAGTGTTTGACGGAAAATATATTTTTGTCGGCGACTCCCGCGTGGTCGGCATGGCGAGTGCGGTTTCGGATTCCAATACCATTTTTATCGGAAAAGTCGGAGCGGGCTACAGCTGGTTGAAGAGCTCCGCCAGCTCAATACTGGCCACATACCTCGATGCCGATCCGGACGCGAAGGTGATTTTTGCCTTTGGAATTAATGATTTGGGAAATATATCTTCTTATATTACTTACTACAATACACTGATTGCGAAGTATACGGATACGGAGTTTTATATGATGGCGGTGAATCCGGTGAACGAGACTACCGCGAAAAAATACGGATATTCCGTGACGAATACCCAGATAGCCGCTTTTAATACCAAGCTGGAAGCTGCGTTCTCTTCCATATATCTGGATACCTACTCGTACCTGAACACGAACGGATTCAGTACCTCAGACGGAATCCATTATACCTCAGCTACTTATAAGACAATCTATAGCTATGTACTTTCTCTGATTGGATGAAATCTGTACGGATTGTGTGCGGCAAAGACATAGATGATATAATGGATGATACAGAAAACCGCCCGGGCGAATCGCCGCGGACGGTTTTCCTTCTGTTTCGATTATAAATTCTTACTCTTTTTGATTTCCTCAAGCTCATCAAAGACATAATCATTCAGCACTTTAATGTAGGTTCCCTTCATTCCGGAGGAGCGGGACTCAATGACTCCGGCGCTCTCAAATTTGCGGAGTGCATTTACGATGACGGAGCGTGTAATTCCGACACGATCCGCAATTTTGCTTGCAACCAGGATGCCTTCTGTGCCGTCCAGCTCGTCAAAAATATGGATGAGAGCTTCCATCTCAGAAAACGAAAGCGTGCTGATTGCAGACTTCACAATCTGAATTTTGCGGTTTTCTTCCGCATTCTCTTCGTTGACGGAACGCATCATTTCCAGACCGACTACCGTCGTGCCGTATTCACTCAGGATAATGTCGTCAATATCATACTGGCTGCCGTATTTGTACATGAAGACGGTTCCAAGACGCTCTCCTGCAATGTCAATCGGGTTAATAATAGCCTGATACTGCTTGACATTTTCCCCGACAAAACCAAGGGTCTCCAGATTCACATTTTCTTTCGTAGAGAGTACGCCCAGAAGACGCTCATTCAGCAACGGGTCAATAAAACCGCCGACCCGATCTACGATCAGCTCCCGGATTTCCTCTACCTCGTCGCACAGCCCTACGCCAAGTACCTTGCCCTTGCGGCTGATTACCAGGATATTTGAGTTTAAAATTCCGGTCAGCACGTCACAGATGTCATTAAAAACCACCTTGCTGGTGTTATTATTGTGTAACAACTGGTTAATTTTTCTGGTTTTATCCAGCAACTGTACACTCATTTGATACCTCCTTAGCACCCATGCTTTCCTTTGTTTTCGTGCCTGAGAGGGCAGACACCAAACCCGATCACGCAAGTTCTAAACTGTTAAACAATCTTATCATGTAATTTTCAGAAAATCAATACAAAATAATCGAATTTGATATATATTTTGACAAATTTTGTTGCTGGACTGTCAGGTGTATTATTCTTTCGCGTCGTTTGCGCAGACGTAACCGCAGGCTTTGTCTTCACAAACCAGCCGCGCTCCCTTCTCCACCATATACCCGCCGCACTGGGGGCATCGCTTGGACGATGGCTTTGCCCAGGACATGAAATCACATTCCGGCGCACTCTCACAGCCAAAATAGCGGCGTCCCTTTTTGGTCTTGCGGATCACCAGATCTTTTCCACACTTCGGGCAGGGAATGCCGATCTTTTCCAGATAAGGCTTTGTATTGCGGCACTCCGGAAAGCCCGGACAGGCAAGAAACTTGCCGTGCGGGCCATATTTTATGACCATATTTCGGCCGCATTCCTCACAGACGACATCAGAGACTTCGTCCGCAATCGTGACCTTTTCCAGGTTGATCTCCGCGGCTTTGACTGCTTCATCCAGATCCGGATAGAAATTCTCAACAACCGTTTTCCAGTTGGTCTTTCCTTCCTCAATGGAGTCCAGAAGAGATTCCAGGTTTGCAGTAAAATTTTCATCCACAATCGCCGGAAAAGCTTCTTTCATAATATTGTTGACGATTTCGCCGAGCTCGGTCACGTAAAGGTTTTTATTCTCTTTGGTCACATACCTTCTGGCAATGATGGTAGTAATTGTTGGTGCGTAGGTACTTGGACGGCCGATGCCTTTTTCCTCCAGTGTGCGCACCAGGGAAGCTTCTGTATAGTGGGCGGGCGGCTGTGTAAAATGCTGTTTTGCTACAGCCTCCCCGGCTCTCAGAATCATCCCTTTTTCAATATTGCCGCGGATTGTGCGGTTTTCATCCGGTTCCTCTTCGCTGTCTGTGTAAACACTGCGGAACCCGTCGAAGAGCAGGCGGGAGGCAGATACAGTAAAGCGGTATCCGGCCGCGCCAATGCGAACGGAGGTTGCCTCATAGCGGGCCGGAGCCATCCGGCAGGCGGTGAACCTCCTCCAGATCAGCTGATACAGGCGGAACTGGTCGCGTGTCAGCGAATCCTTCACCATGACTGGGGTCAGGGAAAGATCCGTTGGCCGGATGGCCTCATGCGCGTCCTGGATTTTCTTGCCGTCATTTTCTGTCTTGCCGGGAGCTTCCGCTGCATATTCTGCCCCATAGTTTGCGGTAATGTATTCTTTTGCGGCAATAATCGCCTCATCAGAAATACGGGTGGAATCCGTACGCAGATAGGTGATCAGACCGATCGTACCGCTTCCTTTGATATCAATTCCCTCGTACAACTGCTGCGCCAGACGCATGGTTTTCTGTGTAGAGAAATTCAGAGCGTTTGCAGCCTCTTGCTGTAGGGTACTGGTCGTGAAAGGCAGCGGTGGTTTCTTAAGCCGCTCACTTTTTTTCACTTCTTCCACGGTGTATTCCGCTCCCTCCAGCGTACGAAGGATTGCGTCCATTTCTTCTTTGGAGGTGATGTTCTGCTTTTTGTTCGTACCAAAAAATTTCGCGGTCAGCGGCTTTTTCTCATCGCCAACAAACAACTCGACATCAAGTGTCCAGTATTCCTCTGGAATAAAGGCTGCGATCTCATCCTCACGATCTGCGATTATGCGCAGGGCAACCGACTGTACCCGGCCGGCGCTCAGGCCCCTCTTTACCTTTTTCCAGAGCAGCGGGCTGATTTTGTACCCCACCATGCGGTCCAGAATTCGGCGCGTCTGCTGGGCGTCCACCAGATCCATGTCAATCGCGCGCGGATGCTTGATGGATTCCTTCACTGCGCTTTTGGTGATTTCATTGAAGGTGATGCGCTTTTGCTTTTTCGGATCAATCTTCAATGCCTCGGACAGATGCCAGGATATCGCTTCCCCTTCGCGGTCAGGGTCGGTTGCAAGATAAACCTTATCCGCTTTTTTCTCTGCTTTGCGAAGCGCAGAGAGCGTCTCCCCCTTTCCGCGAATGGTAATGTATTTTGGTTCAAATCCGTGCTCTATATCAACGCCCATCTGACTTTTGGGCAGATCACGGACATGTCCTCCCGAAGCCATTACTTCATAATTAGAACCAAGGAATTTTTTGATTGTCTTTACTTTCGCAGGTGACTCGACAATCACCAGATTCTTTGCCATAGAAACCTCACTTCATTTTTACATAAAAATTTTGCTCCGTCTCTTTAATCAGGCCCTTCAGTTCGAGCGACAGAAGACTGTCGCAGAGGTCGGACAGGGACAGAGCCGTGTTTTCCTGTAGTTCCCACAGGCTTTTCCCGTGCAAACCGACCTTACTATACACTAATTTTTCCGTAGGTGCAAGTGGAATGTTTGCCATTGTTTTCTTTGGCTGCCGTTTTCTTTCGGGAAAGACGCTTTCGGTGAATTCTTCGACGGATAAAATCAGTCCTGCCCCCTGTGAAATCAGTTCGTTACAGCCGTAACTTAACTCATCGTCCGGACGTCCGGGAACGGCGTAGACCTGTCTGCCCTGATCCAGGGCAAATTCTGCTGTGATCAGCGAGCCGCTTTTTTTGCGGGCTTCCACTACGACAACGACATCTGCCAATCCACTGATGATCCGGTTTCGCATTGGAAAATGCGTCGGCATCGCTTTTGTTCCTGCCGGAAATTCGGAGATTAGCCCTCCGTTTTTGGCAAGACGGGAGAAAAGCTGCTGGTGTGAAGCCGGATAGCAGACATCTACGCCGCAGCCGAGCACAGCATAGCTTTTGCCGTTTTCCTCCAGTGCCGCCCATTGTGCGGCGCCGTCAATCCCATAGGCTGCGCCGCTGACGATGACTCCGCCGCAGTGCACCACCTCTCGCGCAATTGCTTCGGCCATAGCACGTCCGCCAGGAGTACACATACGCGCGCCGACAATCGCCACAGAACGCACATTCTCCGACGGTAATTCGCCACGCAGAAAAAGGCCATACGGACGGTCGCGCAGAGGCTCCAGACGCCGTGGATAGTCCTCCTGTACGGCGCTGATAAATTGGATTCCCATGGATGACTGCACCTGTACAATTTCCGCTGGGGTATGTTTTTGCTTATAATCGATCACCTTTTGCACCCATCGGCATCCGCGGTCCCGCAAAAAGGTCAGTTCTTCCGCTGAAGCTTCCCAGACCTTGCGGGGATTTTGAAAGCAGTGCAGCAGAACCTCCCGCTGCGTTCGATAGATTCCCGGAATACTGCAGAACCATTCCCAGTATGGTTCCATTGCATTTCCCTCGGTTGACTGTAAAATCATTCCCATTTTTTACTCCAGATATTTTGACGGCCGGTACCGCACTGCTTCGCTAAGATGCGGGATACCGATTTGAACACTGCCATCCAGATCTGCGATCGTGCGGGCAACGCGCAGCATTCGGTGACAGGAACGGGCGGTCAGATGCTTTGTCTCGTAGACCTGCTGCATAAAGCGGTCTTCTTCTAAACCGAGTGCGCAGTATCGCTCCAGCAATGGGGCCGGAAGGCCGGAATTAAAGCGGATACTGCTTCCGGCATAGCGTTTTTCCTGGATTGCCTGCGCCTGCAGGACGCGCTCCCGGATCTGATGGCTGGCTTCTTCTTTTTCATTGCCGGACAGCTCCTGATATGACACGGGGCGTACCTCTGCATGCAGGTCAATGCGGTCCAGAAGCGGGCGGCTGATTTTATGCAGGTAGCTTCGAATTTCCCCTTCCGAGCAGGTACAACGTGTGCGGTCAGGATAGAACCCGCAGCGGCAGGGATTGCGCGACGCGACCAGCATGAAGTCTGCAGGAAAGATATATTGCCCGCTGTTCCGACAGATGCGCACTTCGCCTTCTTCCATTGGCTGCCGCAGAATTTCCAGAGTTTCTCGTTGAAATTCTGGCAGCTCATCGAGATACAGGACGCCCCGGTGTGCGAGGCTGATCTCTCCGGGTTGCGGAATATTGCCTCCGCCAGCCAGTGCGGCGGCGGTAATGGTGTGGTGCGGCATGCGGAATGGCCGTTTCAGAAGGATTCCCTCTTTGGGCAGAGTACCGGCGACACTGTGAATCTGTGAGGCTTCCAGCGCCTCGTCCGGATGGAGGGGAGGAAGAATTCCAGGAATCCGCCGTGCAATCATCGTTTTGCCGACGCCGGGCTGCCCGGTCAGGAGCAGGTTGTGCATACCTGCTGCCGCGATTTCTGCTGCACGTTTTGCCATAGCCTGTCCGCGGATATCCGCGAAATCTTCCTCCATGCCAGAAAAAGGCTCCTTTAATTTTTCTTCTATATTAATAGAGACTTCCTTCAGCTGCTGTACGCCAAGCAGGTGGTTTACCACTGCGCGCAGGGAGGCGGCACCGTAGACAGCAATGCCCTGGATGACGCCGCCTTCTATCGCGTTTTCCTCAGGAACAATACAGGAAGTAAAGCCCGCCCGCCTGGCTTCCATGACCATGCCAAGAATTCCCGGAATCTGGCAGATACTGCCGTCCAGGCCTAACTCCCCAGCAAAAAATATGTGCTCAAGCGCCTGCTGCGGCAGGTAAGAATGAGCCGCGAGTAAAGCTACTGCGATCGGCAGATCGTAACCGGAGCCGGATTTGCGAATATCCGCCGGAGCGAGATTAACCATAATGCGTTTGGGCTGTATATGAAAACCGGAATTGCGCAGAGCAGTCCGTACCCGCTCCTGTGCTTCTTTTACTTCAGAAGCCAGATAACCAACCATGGAGAATACAGGGAGACCATCACTCACATCTGTCTCTACCGAGATTAACCGACACTGCACGCCGTTTAGAGCGGCAGTATATACCTTACTGTACAAGAAAAAACCTCCTTTTAGAACCGATATTTTGAAAAATTGATGATTTTTTGCTGTGAAAAACAGACTTTAACTTTTGTAAAAAGAAAGGGCGTACAGATTATGTACAAACAAATTTAAGGGAATTTATAAAATTATTTTGCTTATGATATACCAAAACAATTGATTTGTCAATCACTAAAATAGAAAATACGACATACATTTTTCATGGATTCCAATGAGCAGACAATCAAAGCGACAGGAGTGCGGCAGGTATCAAAAGGGCTGAGAAACAGGATATACGGGAAGAGATATAGGCTATGAAAATCTTCAAAAAAATGGAATTGCTATGAAAAAACGAGAAAAAAAGAGAATAAATGAGTATAGAAAAGATTTCTCTGCGATAAACAACTCAAAACGAAGTTGCATAATCCCTTCATTTTCACTAATATAGGCATTGTTCGTTAGCACTCGAATTAAATGAGTGCTAATAAAAAGAAAAATAGCAAATACCATCTAAGGAGGAGTTCGATATGAAGTTAGTACCGTTGGCAGACAGAGTTGTACTGAAGCAGCAGGAAGCAGAAGAGAAAACAAAGTCAGGTATTATTCTGACAAGCAAGACGCAGGAGAAACCGCAGGAAGCGGAAGTAGTTGCTGTGGGACCGGGCGGAATGGTAGACGGCAAAGAAGTGAAGATGACAGTCAAGGCCGGCGACCGCGTGATTTATTCGAAATACGCTGGAAATGAAGTAAAGCTTGATGAGGAAGAATATGTGATCGTAAAGCAGAGCGATATTCTTGCAATCGTGGAAGATTGAGATACAAGAGAGATTGAGAAAAACGGTTATCAGACTTTAATATCAATATAATTCAGGAGGCAAAAAAGATATGGCTAAGGAAATTAAATACGGCGCTGACGCAAGAGCGGCACTGGAGACAGGTGTAAATAAGCTGGCGGATACGGTTCGCGTGACACTTGGACCGAAAGGAAGAAATGTAGTTCTGGATAAGCAGTATGGTTCACCGCTTATCACGAATGATGGTGTGACGATTGCAAAAGAGATCGAGCTGGAGGATTCTTTTGAAAACATGGGCGCACAGCTGATCAAGGAAGTTGCTTCTAAGACAAATGATGTGGCTGGCGATGGCACAACGACCGCTACCGTACTTGCACAGGCGATGGTACATGAGGGCCTGAAGAACATTGCGGCCGGCGCAAATGCGATTGTGCTGAGAAAAGGTATGAAGAAAGCGACCGATACAGCAGTTGAGTCGATCAAGGCAATGAGCCAGATGGTAAGCGGTAAAGAGCAGATCACCAGAGTTGCTGCAGTGTCCTCCGGAGATGAGACCGTAGGTGAGCTGGTAGCGGATGCGATGGATAAGGTTTCCCAGGATGGCGTGATCACAATCGAAGAGTCCAAGACGATGCAGACCGAGCTTGACCTGGTAGAAGGTATGCAGTTTGACAGAGGCTACATTTCCGCTTATATGGTAACGGATAACGACAAGATGGAAGCGGTTCTCGATGATCCGATGATCTTGATCACAGATAAGAAGATCAGCAATATTCAGGAGATCCTTCCGCTGCTGGAGCAGATTGTTCAGTCCGGACGGAAGCTGCTCATCATTGCTGAAGACATTGAGGGAGAGGCTCTGACCACTCTGATCGTGAATAAGCTGCGCGGTACCTTCCAGGTAGTTGGTGTAAAGGCTCCGGGATATGGCGACAGAAGAAAAGAAATGCTGCAGGATATTGCAATCCTGACTGGCGGTACTGTGATCTCTGAAGAGGTTGGCCTGGAACTCAAGGACGCGACCATGGATATGCTGGGACGCGCGAAATCCGTAAAGGTTCAGAAAGAGAACACGATCATTGTAGACGGTCTTGGCGACAAGGATGCGATCAAGGCGCGTGTGGCTCAGATTCGCGGACAGATCGAAGAAACCACGTCTGACTTTGACAGAGAAAAGCTTCAGGAGCGTCTTGCGAAGATGGCTGGCGGCGTAGCGGTTATCCGCGTTGGAGCTGCTACGGAGACCGAGATGAAGGAAGCAAAGCTTCATATGGAAGACGCACTGGCAGCAACGAAGGCTGCTGTAGAGGAAGGCATTATCGCAGGCGGTGGATCTGCTTATGTACATGCGGCAAAGGATGTTGCAAAGCTGGCTGAGACCCTGGAAGGGGATGAGAAGACCGGCGCGAAGATCATCCTGAAAGCTCTGGAAGCTCCGCTGTTCTATATCGCTGAGAATGCAGGACTGGAAGGCTCTGTCATTGTAAATAAGGTCAGCGAGGCACAGCCGGGCACAGGCTTTGACGCATACAAGGAGACCTATGTAGATATGGTGGAAGCCGGTATCCTTGACCCGGTTAAGGTTACCAGAAGCGCACTGCAGAACGCGACGAGCGTAGCAGCTACGCTGCTTACAACCGAAGCAGTGGTCGGCACCATCAAAGAGCCAGCTCCGGCAATGCCGGCAGGTGCAGGAGAGGGAATGTATTAATTCCGGCGCACCCGCATGGAAAGCGGCAGACCCTCCTGCCGGTAAATCACCGTCAGGGAGAGTTCGGTACGAATATGTGAAAAGTTTGTAAAAATGGGGGTAAACTTGTAGAAGTTTACCCTCATTTGTGCTACAATACATTTCATAGTATGGTTGCCGGATGCCCCTGTTTCGGATTGTCCGGTTGCCGGGATATGCTTTTATAAATACAGAAGCGGCGATTCGGATAAGCCGGTTGGCAGACTGGCATACAGAATTGATTCGGGCTGCCGTGAAAAGGAGCGGGCAGATGGACGACCGGAAACTGAAAGACAGGGCAAGGAATAAGATCCGGGAGGAGTGGGGAAAGCTGAAGCTGCTTTCATGGAAAGGCAGATTTGCGTATGTGTGGGACTATTATAAGTGGCTGATGGTGGCCATCATTGCCATTATTGCCGGTATTAATCTTGGTATCACGATTTACCATAATCTTCAGATGGATACGTTGTTATCTGTGTATATGGTGAATTGCAATAGCTACTATCTGGATTCGGAGACGATGCTGGCAGATTATACGGAATACATCGGAGGCATCGGGGAAAAAGAAGAGATCACGCTTGATACCAGTACGATTCTGAATGATGACGACGCCTCTACCGGTTACGCTTATCAGATGAAGTTTACCGCGGTTATTTCTGCGAAGCTGGCGGATGTTGTCCTTATGGATGTGGAAAAGTTTGAGGAGTACGCAGGATGGAGTTATTTTTCGGATCTGCGGGAGGTACTTACGGACGAAGAACTGGAGAAATGGTCGGATCTCATCGTCTGGCTGGAAGATGAGGAAGGCGAATCTATTCCGTGCGCGCTTGACCTGACAAACGCCGCGAAGCTGGGCGAGTATGAGGCTTATCTGGATACGGTATATGGCGGAGTGGTTGTAAACTCTGAGGCAGACATTGAGATGGTGCGATCGTTCCTTGAGTGGCTGTTTGAAGAGTGAGACGTCACTTGAAATGACTGCGCTGAAAAGAGCGGAAAATAGTTGTTTTCTGCGGATATAAAAGGAGGAAAAAGAAAATGGGTGACACGTACAGAGAGATTATGGTAAAGCCGGAGGCAACGGCGGGGAAAAAGTTCCTGAAAGGATTTTTCCCGGTGATGACCGGAATCTGTGTGGTATTTGGAGTGGTCTTTTGGCCAATCCTGATTCTGGCGTTAGGTTTTCTTCTGTTGTCGATCTTTATCGGGCCGAAGATGGAGGTAGAGTATGAGTACCTCTATGTAAACGGGGAACTGGATATTGATGCGATCTATTCCAAGCAGAAACGCAAGAGAATCTGCAGTTATGATATGGAGCATCTGGAAGTTCTTGCACCGATGAAATCCCATGCGCTGGATGCTTATCTGAGCCGTCCGGGGACAAAGTATGATGACTATACTTCAAAAAAGGAACCTCAGAGGAGCTATATGCTGGTATTTAACGGAGAAAAGGGACAGAAAATCATTGCGGTAGAACTGGACGATGAAATTCTCAATGATATTCGCCGCATCGCTCCGCGCAAGGTGAATTTGTATTAAGATGAATCGTGATTCATTTTCTTTCGGCTTTGTAAGGAAAGAAAATCTGGATGGAAAAAAGGTTGACATGATAAGCGGGATTTGATAGACTAGCGGAATAACAATTCAGAGAAAGAGAGGGAAATATCTTGGGAAAGATTATTGGCGAAGGAATTACGTTCGATGATGTACTGCTCGTGCCGTCCTATTCTGAAGTGATTCCGAATCAGGTGGATCTGACGACGCATCTGACAAAGAAGATTGTGCTCAATATCCCGATGATGAGTGCCGGGATGGATACGGTTACGGAACACCGTATGGCGATTGCGATGGCTCGGCAGGGCGGCATCGGTATTATCCACAAGAATATGTCGATTGAGCAGCAGGCGGAGGAAGTGGATAAGGTAAAACGTTCCGAGAATGGCGTTATTACAGATCCGTTCTATCTCTCGCCGGAGAATACACTGGCCGATGCGGACGAGCTGATGGCGAAGTTCCGCATTTCCGGAGTTCCGATTACGGAAAATGGGAAGCTGGTCGGCATTCTGACAAATCGTGACCTCTTATTTGAAAAAGATTTCTCAAAGCAAATCAAATATTCCATGACGTCCGAAGGGTTGATTACGGCGAAGGTAGGCGTGACACTTGAGGAGGCAAAGGAGATTCTCGCGAAATCAAGAAAAGAGAAGCTTCCGATCGTGGATGACAACTTTAATCTGAAGGGCCTTATTACAATAAAAGATATTGAAAAACAGATCAAATATCCGAATTCTGCGAAAGATGATAAGGGCAGACTTCTTTGCGGCGCGGCGCTTGGCATTACAGCAAATGTGCTTGAGCGTGCGGCAGCACTTGTAGAGGCACAGGTGGATGTGGTTGTGCTGGATTCTGCACATGGACATTCTGCGAACGTGCTGAACTGTGTACGCATGATTAAGGAAAAGTTCCCGGATCTGGAGGTGATCGCGGGCAACGTAGCGACAGGAGAGGGGACAAAGGCTCTGATTGAGGCAGGCGTTGATGCGGTAAAGGTAGGTATCGGACCAGGCTCGATCTGTACGACGCGTGTGGTCGCTGGCATTGGCGTACCGCAGGTGACGGCTGTGATGGATTGCTATGCGGTAGCGAAGGAATATGGAATTCCGCTCATTGCAGACGGCGGCATCAAGTATTCCGGTGATATGACGAAAGCGATCGCTGCCGGCGCGAATGTCTGCATGATGGGCAGTCTGTTCGCGGGCTGCGATGAGAGCCCGGGAACCTTTGAACTTTACCAGGGCAGAAAATATAAAGTGTATCGCGGCATGGGTTCCATCGCGGCGATGGAGAATGGCAGTAAGGACCGCTATTTCCAGTCGAACGCCAAGAAGCTCGTTCCGGAAGGCGTAGAGGGCCGTGTGGCTTATAAGGGCAGCGTGGAAGATACTGTATTCCAGCTGGTCGGCGGTATCCGCTCCGGTATGGGGTATTGCGGTACGAAAACGATCGAAGAATTGAAAGAAAACGGCAAGTTTGTGAAGATATCAGCTGCCTCTCTGAAAGAGTCGCATCCGCATGATATTCATATTACAAAGGAAGCGCCGAACTACAGCGTGGAGCAATAACGAAACGGGAGCGCATGTGAAGCAGATTGGATAGGAAGGCAGATACTCGACGGTTTTATGACAAATATTGGAATGTGAGGCGGTTGCCGACAGACAGAGGATGAAGGACACCAGTATGGGTAGGAGAGAACAAAAGGAAAAAGGAAAAATCAGAATGAGCAGGGTCCTGATTTGGACCGCTGTGATTGTTTTTACAGCGGTAGCGGTGGGCCTTTTGCTCTCTCTGCTTCCCAAAGACGACATGGATATTGACGCCCTTCTGAATGAGACACTTCTGATCGAGACTGAGCCGCCTGCGACGGAGGCAGAGACAGAAGAGGATGCGATGGTCGTTCCGGATCCGGGGATTGATGTGCAGCTGCTGACGATCAACGACTGGTCGCGGCCGGGAGAGTATTGTGACGAGATTACCAACATTGTGATTCATTACCTTGCCAATCCGAAGACGACCGCACAGCAGAACCACGATTACTTTGAAAGCCTGAAAGACAACGGCGATCTGATCGAAAGCGGCCAGATCACGGAGGATGAGGCAGTGTCCATGAGCGCGAATTTTGTGATTGGCATCGAGGGCGAAATTATTGAGTGCGTGCCGCCAGGTGAGATCGCATATGCATCGAACAGCGCGAACCACTATTCTGTCTCCATTGAGAACTGTCATCTGGATACGACCGGGCAGTTTACAGAAGAGACTTACGAATCACTGGTAAAGCTGACCGCCTATCTGGTCGATATGTATGATCTGGATCGAGACGCGATTATCCGTCATTATGATGTGACGGGCAAAGCGTGTCCGCTCTACTATGTGGAAAACGAAGATAAGTGGGAAGCGTTCAAGGACGATGTGATGGCATACATAGAAGAATGCCGGGAAGCAGCGGAAGCGGAGTGAGTGGCGCTGGGGCAACGAACGGTGTTCGGACATTTGCGGAGGCGAAGCTTTTCGGAGAACATCTGGGAGAAATTGCAGGGAATGGTCAGAGAAAATTATGAAAAAATTTGCGCGGGTGAGGAGGTCAGAGAACATCTCATTCAGCTGCGCGAGGAACTGAAAGAGGAAAACGGTCGGCGTGAGTTTGCTTATCTTCTGGGAGGCGATTTTTCAAAGCTTTGTGGTCTCCTTTCTCACGAAGATCCTAAGGTTCGAAAAAATGCTGCGCTTGTGCTTGGAAAAATGGAATCGGAAGATTTGCTTCCGGTTCTTTTTGACGCCTATAGAAAGGAAAAGACGCTCTTTATCCGCGCAGATTACCTGAAAGCGATGTCCGAGCTGGATTATCGGCCGCTTCTGCCTGGGCTGGAACAGCAGCTGGCCGCTCTGCGCGATGTGCAGGAATGGCAGCCGGAGGAGTGGAAGCATGTATCAGAGGAAATCCGGATGCTGCAGACGATGGTGCTTCGCTGCAGCGGCGTCCGTCATCATCGATTTTCAGGTGAGAAAGAGCCGGAGAATGTGATTCTGCTTACGAATCGGCGTCAGAGAGAGGTGACTGCGGAGCAGGTTCAAAAGGGAAAGATTACCATGCTTGCCGGAGGGGTCCGCGTGGATGGCGCGTCTCTGAAGGATATTCGTCAGATTCGGACTTATACAGAGCTGCTCTTTCCGGTGAAGACGAGAACACTTCCGGCTGATCAGCCCGCGCAGTGCGGAGAGCTTCTGGCCGGGCCGATTCTTATGCTGCTTGACCGGATTTATAATGGGGCGGGAGCATTTTTGTTTCGTGTAGAGTTAAGAGGGCAAAATACGGGCAATTCTCCGCGCGGGGAGCAATCACCACGTGGGGAGCGAGGCGCCGCTTCCGGAGCAGATCTGTTCTGTGTGGGACAATATCAGGAGAAAAAGGGAATTTACCTTCGAAAATTCTCGGATGCCCTGGAAAAAGCATCGGGCGCACGCCTGATCAATTCTGTGACCGACTATGAGGTCGAAGTGCGTCTGGTTCTGCGCAAGGACGGCACCTTTGCTGCCATGCTGAAGCCGTCCTCGTCGTTTGACGGCCGCTTTGATTACCGGAAAGAAGTCGTAGCGTCCTCCATTGCGCCGGTGAATGCCGCCCTGACGGTTTATCTGGCAAAGCCCTGGCTGAAGGAGGGAGCACAGATTCTGGATCCTTTCTGTGGGGTCGGGACGATGCTGATCGAGCGCAGCCGTGCAGTGAAAACCGGAACGATGTATGGGCTTGATCTTTTTGGGGAAGCAATCGAGAAAGCGCGGCGCAACACACAGCGGGCCGGCTGTATTGTAAACTATGTGCATCGGGATTATTTTACCTTCACGCATGAATATCTTTTCGATGAAGTAATCACAGATATGCCGCAGACTGCGCCGGAAGGAACCAGGGGAGCATTGCGCGAGCTTTACCATCGGTTTTTTGAGACGATCGGCAAGCTGCTGAAAGAAGAGGCAGTGCTGGTAATCTATTCGTCGGAACCGAACTATGTGCTGGAATCCGTGCGTATATGGAACGAATTCCGTATCGAGAAGAGATTCCTGCTCAATGAAAAGAATAACACGACGGTGTTTGTGATATGCAGAAAAATATAAAGCGCTCCTGTATCATAATATGATTCGAGCGACAAAAGGGATATGATACTACGGATTGCTACGTGCTTCGCACTCTCGCAATCCTAAAAACACTCAGAATCCGCTCATTTTGACCAAAAATCATGGTCAAAATGGCTACTTCTTCGTGTTTTTGCGGTCCCCAAGGTCATGAATAGGAACGCAAGCGTTCCATTCCTGACCTTTTGTCCCTTGTATCATAATATTGTTATAATTGTATATAAATTTGGAAAAATTCAAAAATTGAAAAAATTTCAAAAAAAGTGTTGACAGGACGGGAAAGATGTAGTATAGTATGCATTGTTCGACGGACAGAGATACGGAGTTGAGCAGAAAACAGAAGATGCGCGAGTGGCTCAGTGGTGGAGTACTGCCTTGCCAAGGCAGGGGTCGCGGGTTCGAATCCCGTCTCGCGCTTGTGAATGAAGGTTCAGGATATTCCTGGATCTTTTTTTTGTAATAGTTCAGAACAGCATCGAAATGAAAAACAGACTGTGCAGGTTTACCTGCTAAAGGCTGTATTTTCATTTCGGGATGGGCGGAGACGCCCATCAAGCCTCAGACATATGACGCGTAAGCGGCATATAGCCTTCGAAGAAGGCGGTCTGTGGCCTGCTGTTCGAACAGTTCAGAATAGCGTTAGGCAGATATTTGACTTACCTGAAAATCCATGTATAATAACCATAGAAAACGCAATGGAACGATTTCCGTAATCCTGTAAGAGAGAAAGGGGAACCCGAAAAATGAGTCAAGTAGTAATACCTGAGAACTATCATCCCAGCTTAAACAATTATGAAACGCAGGAAGCGATCGGCATGATCAAGAATCTGATGCAGAGCAAGCTTTGCATGGCATTGAAACTGAAACGCGTGACAGCCCCGTTGTTTGTGGATCCGGCCACTGGCCTGAATGACGATCTGAATGGCGTGGAACGACCGGTTTCTTTTGAAATTCCGGACGCTGGGGTTGACGTCCAGGTAGTCCATTCTCTTGCAAAGTGGAAGCGTATGGCGCTCTATCGCTATGACTTCCATGTGGGAAATGGTTTGCTTTGCGACATGAATGCCATCCGTCGGGACGAGGAGCTGGATAATCTCCATTCTGCCTATGTAGACCAGTGGGACTGGGAAAAAATCATTACGGCGGAAGACCGGAATTTTGATTACCTGAAAATGACGGTGAAGCGTATCGTGGAATCCATCTGCAATACGCTGGATGAGGTAAAATACCGCTATGAGCAGCTTGACACCGAGCTGTGCCGCGAGATTTCTTTCATCACCTCTCAGGAACTGGAAGACCTCTATCCGGACATGACGCCAAAGGAACGCGAGAATGCTTACGCGCGAGAGAAGAAGACAATTTTTATTATGCAGATCGGTGATCTGCTGAAATCAGGCGTTCGCCACGATGGGCGCGCTCCGGACTACGATGACTGGAAGTTAAATGGCGATCTGCTTTTCTGGCATGAACCCCTGCAGTGTGCGCTCGAGGTTTCTTCTATGGGTATTCGCGTAGACGCAAAATCGCTCGACGAACAGCTCACGAAGGCTGGGTGTGATGAGCGAAGGAGCCTTCCATTCCATCAGATGCTTCTGGAAAATAAGCTTCCGCTGACGATTGGAGGCGGCATTGGCCAGTCACGGATCTGTATGCTTCTGCTGAAAAAAGCCCATGTCGGCGAGGTACAGGCCGGTATCTGGGACGAAGGGACTGTGAAAGCCTGCCGTGAGGCGGGAATTGAAATCCTCTAACAGCCGCTTGGAGCATTGTATGAGGCGGCATGATTAACAAATGAAATCAAAGGCGGAAGCATCTATAATCCCGGCACCCTGCACATCAGCCAGGTCGCTAAAGTGGATTTCCCGGATGAGTTCGCCTTTTTCTCCCTGGATGCCGGTAGCGATACGTATGTTTTGATACGATGGATCAAATCTGCTCACCTTACCAGAGAGGGAGACATAGGATCCTGTATCATTGTCGGAAGGATCCGGTTTGAAATAAATGACTGTCACGTCCATTCCGGGCTTTACCTGCGCAAGCTTGCCGGAGAGAATTTCTGCCTCCTCTTCCGATAATTCAACGCGTGCCGTGAGCAGAAGCTTTCCGGCCTCTTCCCCCAGCCGGTCACTGTGCCCGCGCAGGGCAGCAAAGGGCGCAAAAATCTTCGCCCGATCCGCAAGCGGCATTTTCGGGTGTCTGCGGTAAATCGCCGGATCTGCGGGCCAGCGTTTATTTATAATGTCTTTGTATTTTTCCTCTGAAGTAGTCATAGTTGTATTTGCTCTCTCTGAAAATGATTTTATCCGGTATATTTTTGCAAATCCTTGCTCTGTTTGCAGGCTGACGCTATGCTTTGTGTCCTCCGATCTGTCCGTTGCGTTCCCGCATGGTCGCGCCCTCCTCGAAGTTTGTGCCCTTCAGGATGGCGTTTTTGCCGTAGCGCCGCTTGATGGAGGCGACGGCCGCCTGTAATTTCTTTTCTTTTTCCTGCTTTTCCGCATCGGTAAACAGATCCAGCTGGAACACGCCCTCGTCCGGGATGACATGACCGGCGGCAATGTTGATTTTGCGGACGGTCAGGCTTCGATCGGCAATCTTATCAAAGATTCCGACCGCGGCGTCAAGGATGACAGAGCCAAGGTTGGTCGGGGTGGCAAGCCGGCAGCTTCCGTGCGCCGGCTTCGGGACGACACGCCCATAGTGGTCTGTTTTTGTGTCTCCGTAAAAGGTGCCTTTGTCCACATTCTCGCGGTCGTAGGAGATATCCAGGGTCAGCTGATCTGTCACCAGCCCTTTTTCCACAAGCTGCAAAACCAGACTGTCGGCCATTTCGCGGACGATGATCCGAGCCTGACGATACGGATAGGGTTCGGAAAGCACCTGACCTTCCGAGATGCTGTTGTTATCCGTTTTGTAGTTCTTAATCTGCTCCATCGTGACTGGCTCGATGCCCCAGGAATGATCCATGAGAATTTCCGCGTCGATACCAAATGTCTTATAGAACCATTCAGGATCGTTCAGGCTTTCTCTGGCGACGTCCCCCATGGTGTAGAGATAGTGCTTTTCCAGTTTCCTCGCGGTCGCCCCGCCGACTCGCCAGAAGTCCGTCAGCGGCCGGTGATCCCACAGATTTGCCCGGTAGCTGTATTCGTCAAGCTCAGCGATCCGAACCCCGTCCTTATCGGCAGGCACATGCTTAGCCACAATGTCCATGGCTATCTTTGCAAGGTAGAGATTCGTCCCGATGCCAGCTGTGGCAGTGATGCCGGTGGTGTAAAGGACTTCACGAATCATGGTCATCGCCAGTTCATGGGCCGTCATATGATACGTAGAGAGGTAAGCCGTCGCGTCAATGAAGACTTCATCGATGGAATAGGAAAAAATATCTTCCGGCGCGACATATTTCAGGTAAATGCGATAGATTTGTGCGGATGTCTCGACATACAGCTTCATCCGCGGCGGGGCGATGATGTAGGAGAGCTCCAGCCAGGGGTCTTTTTCCAGCGCTTCCGCGTCCCAGGAAGCCATTGCAAATTCTGCTTTCGGGTTACGGCTGATGCGGCGAAGCCGGGCGAGCCTGGCAGCGTTGACTTCCTTTACTTTTTGTACAACCTCAAAAAGTCTCGCTCTCCCGGGAATACCGTGTGCTTTCAGGGAAGGGGAGACGGCAAGACAAATGGTTTTTTCTGTCCGGGAAGCGTCTGCCACGACCAGGTTAGTCGTCAGAGGGTTCATCTGGCGGTCAGCAGCTTCACAGCTTGCAAAATAAGATTTCAGGTCAATCGCGAGATAAGTGCGCCTGGAAGTTGAATTTGCAGACATAAAAATACGCTCCTTTTTCATGCGCAGAGACAAAGAGGAAAGACAGGAATCCTTCATCGGATTGCCTGTCCTTATCATAGCATAAATTTCTGCCTTTGAGGAGAGATATTTGCGGGATGTGTCTGTGTAAATGTGAATGGGAATGGATGGACGCGATCCCGTTATTTCCGCATGATTTTCAATGCGATCTGAGCCATTTCCTCTGGACTTTCCTGGCCTCCCTCAGTGAGAGAGTGTGTCAGCAGGGAGAACAGTCCTCCCGCTTCGAATCGGGCCGCATATTCGGTAACGGGCTGTGTCTTTTCCTCTGTATGAATTGCGTTATACAGAAAATCGGTAAATACCGAAAAACAGTCAATCAAAAGCCCCATCAGGTGCGCCTGTTCCAGAAGCTCCGTCAGTTTTCTGTGTTCCTGAAACCAGGAGAAAAAGAGGGAAAGCGCCCGCTCCTCATCTCCCTGTGCGTCAGAGACCATCTGCTGCGCGACTTTCCGGAAGTGCTGTAGCAGAATATCTTCTTTGGAAGAATAGGTGCGGTAATATGTCATGCGGGATATTCCGGATTTTCTCGCAATGTCAGTGACCGTGATGTATTGATACTCCTTTTGCTCCATTAAGGAGGTCAGCGCGGTAAAAATACAGTCCTTTGTTTTTTCTTTGTCCTGTGCCATTTGAACAATCCTTTCTCTTTAAAAATCATATGTTGAGCAGTTGTCATTCATGTTGAAAATGCAGTGTTGAAACCAGCTTACTCATAGATGCCATTGATCGTTACTTCGAATACAGCTTCCTGTCCATTCAGATCATCTACTCCGTAATCCTCGGGGAAGGTCACAGTCACTTCCACCGTGTCTCCCGGATGATAGCCGATCAGCTGCTCTTCAAAGTCATCGATATAGGTACCGGAACCGATGGTGAGATCTGCACCTGCTCCATCCGTGCTTCCGCCGGAAAATTCAACGCCGTCTACGGAACCGACATAATCAATGTTTACAGTATCTCCGTCTGCCACGGTCAGGGAGGTGTCTGTCGAATAGGAAACCGTTTCCTCTGTCGAGACTTCCTCTGTGTCGTCTGTGGAACTGCCAAAAGGCTGGAAAGCGTCAACAAGAATGACAATGATCAGGATTGCTATAAGAGCGGCCGGAATTCCAATGGAAAGCGTTTTTTTGATTTTTTTCCGCTGTTCCTTTTTTGCCCGCTCTGCCGCGCGCCTCTGTTGTGCCAGTTTTTTGTTTTCCTTTTTCATAATTGATTCCTCTCTCCCCTGCCATGGGGTATCGGTTTGGTTACTGGTCACATCAGGCTAACCGCATTGCACAGTGAAACGAGTATGTGGCCGGGGTATGTTTCGCAATAACTTGCTTTACTCTACGAAAAATATGTGCACATTTTGTGTACGAATTGCGAAGAAAATGTCAAAACAAAAGAGTATGTAACAAAATGGGCGTGAAATATTTCGTTTAGAAAAATTAGAAAAATTTAATGAACATAACTGCAATATATGTAACATTACAAACTTTAGTGGCTTGATTTTCTGCTTCTGGAAAGCTATACTTTTGCAGAGACAGAAAAAAGGAGTGAAAGTAAACTCTTAGAATCAGATAAATTGGAGGACGCAAAAGTGGGAAAAGTAATTGGTATTGATCTTGGGACAACTAACAGCTGTGTTTCAGTGGTGGAGAATGACCAGCCGGTCATTATACCGAATTTAACCGGCGGACGTACGACGCCGAGCGTGGTGGCGTTTGCAAAAAACGGAGAGCGGCTGGTCGGCGACGCGGCGCGTCGGCAGGCAGTGACGAATTCCTCAAGGACGATTACCTCCGTGAAAAGACATATGGGATCAGACTGGGATATCCGCATTGACGGGAAGCAGTATAAGCCCCAGACGATCAGTGCAATGATCCTGATGCAATTGAAAAAGGACGCAGAAGATTTTCTGGGAGAGAGTGTGACGGAGGCTGTGATCACAGTGCCGGCGTACTTCAATGATATTCAGCGCCAGGCGACCAAAGATGCGGGGCGCATTGCGGGACTGGATGTGAAGCGCATCATCAATGAGCCGACGAGCGCTGCGCTTTCTTACGGGCTTGACCACGGCGAGCCGCAGAAGGTTATGGTATATGATCTGGGCGGCGGTACGTTTGATGTTTCGATCATTGAAATCGGTGAGGGACTGATCGAAGTGCTGTCGACATCCGGAGACAATCATCTGGGCGGCGATGATTTTGACGCGCGCATCTCTGACTGGCTGGTTGCGGAATTTAAATCCGAGCATCGAACCGATCTCTCGCATGACGTTGCGGCGATGCAGCGGATCAGAGAGGCGGCGGAGCAGGCGAAAAAGGAGCTTTCTACCTCCGAGAGCACGAACATTGTGCTGCCATATCTGACGCAGATCAGAGGAGAAGCGGTTCATCTGGAGCGGACACTGACGAGAAATAAATTCAATGAACTGACGGCAGACCTGGTTCGCCGGACGGAGGTGCCGGTGCAGACTGCACTTTCTGACGCGGGAATCACCGCGGCGCAGCTGGGCAGGGTGCTTCTGGTCGGCGGTTCGACGAGAATTCCGGCTGTGCAGCAGAAGGTATTCCAGCTGACCGGCAAGGAGCCGTCTAAGAATATCAATCCGGACGAGTGTGTGGCGCAGGGAGCCGCGATCCTGGGGAGTACGCTTCAGGGGAACTCTCTGATGGCGGCGGACACGGGCATGAACCTGCTGCTGATGGACGTCACGCCGCTGAGCCTGTCGATTGAAACGGTAGGCGGAGTGGCGACGCGGCTGGTAGAGCGCAATACGACGGTGCCATACCGTTACTCGCGTGTATTTTCTACGGCAGCGGCCTACCAGCGCGACGTGGAGATCAATGTGCTGCAGGGCGAGCGCACGATGGCGCGCGACAACAAATCCATCGGAAAATTCCGTCTCAAAGGGATTCGCCGCGCTCCGGCAGGCGTGCCGCAGATCGAGGTGACCTTTGACATTGACGCCAATGGAATCCTGAAGGTATCCGCAAAGGATCTGGATACGCAGAAAGAGCAGTCGATTACGATCACGGCGGATGACCGTATGTCTGAGTCAGAGATTCAGCAGGCGATCTTTGAGGCACAGGCGTATGCCGGAGCGGATGATCAGAGACGGGATGCGATCGAGATCACGAATGAAGCGCAAAGCCTTCTGGCCAAAGCACAGCAGGCGTACAAGGATCGGAAGAAAGAGCTGGACAAGAATGCCGCTAAACAGATCAAGAATGACTGCAACGCGCTGCAGAAAGCGCTGTCCAAATTCCGGCTGGACAAGATGACCGACCAGGATCTGGAGAATGTAAAGAGCGCGAAAGAAGCGCTGGAGCGGTCAAGCTCGCAATATCTTGGAATGTAAATAATGAATATTTATCGAGTAGGAGGCGGGCTTTTGCCTCCTATTCGCTCGCGTGGGCTGCGTCCGGCGATAGCCGGAAACCCCATTTCGAAGCCCTGCACATAAAAAGAGCAGAGGAAAATCCCCTGCTCTGTGTCTTTTGGCCTATGTAAGATATTACGCCATCACAGCGGTGATCAGCGCCATCTTGTATACCTCGTCGGCGTTGCAGCCGCGGGAGAGGTCGTTGATCGGTGCGTTCAGTCCCTGAAGGATCGGGCCGAATGCGTCGAAGCCGCCAAGTCTCTGCGCGATCTTGTATCCGATGTTGCCGGACTGGATCTCCGGGAAGATAAAGGTATTCGCCTGGCCTGCGACCGGGGAGCCCGGGAACTTCAGCTGGCCGACTTCCGGAGAAACCGCAGCGTCAAACTGCATTTCACCGTCTACTTTCATATCCGGATAAGCAGCTTTCAGCTTCGCAGTGGCATTTGCTACCTTTGTGACGTCATCGCCCTTTCCGGAGCCCTTTGTGGAGAAGCTCAGCATCGCTACCTTCGGGTCGATGCCAAAATAGGAAGCAGTCTTTGCTGTCTCAACAGCGGTCTCTACCAGAGCATCCTCATCCGGAGCAATCTGGATCGCGCAGTCGCCCATCGCGATGCGCTCCTCCACGCCGTCCTTCTCACGGATCAGGATAAAGCTGGAGCTGACGCTCTTATTGCCAGGCTTTGTCTTAATCAGCTGCAGAGCCGGACGAACCGTATCCGCTGTCGAATAGGTAGCGCCGCCGAGCAGGGAATCTGCTACGCCCATCTTTACAAGCATGGTGCCGAAATAATTGCCTTTCTTCAGGCTCTCACGGCACTGCTCCTCGGTCATCTTGCCCTTGCGCAGCTCTACCATCTTTGCAACCATCTCTTCCATACCTTCATAGGTCAGAGGATCGAGAATCTGGACGCCGTCGATGCAGAAGCCGCCTTTTGCCGCTGCAGCTTTCACTTCATCTACATTGCCTACCAGTACCGGCTGCAGAAAATCACCGCCCTTTACAAGACGATCAGTAGCGGAGAGGATACGCGCGTCTGTACCTTCCGTGAATACGATTTTTTTCGGATTCTTTTTCAATGTCTCAACTAAAGTTTCAAACAAATCCATAGGTCTGTCCCTCCAAAGAATTATTTTGCGGCGGCTGCCGGGATGGCATGCGGGAAACGGTTTGCTCGCGAATTCATTCCGCAAGAGATTTCCCGGCCGCGCTTTCTATACAATTTACCACTAACTTTTTCACAATGCAAGCGGAAGCGGGAAATTTGCCGAAAAAATAGGTAACCGGGCAGCTTCACTTCACGAATGGTCACCCTGAACGCACGAATGGTCGATTTGAATGCACGAATTGTTATACCAACCAGATGAAATCTCTGGTATAATACAAAGGGATTTTCTGAGTTTTTGTGCATAAAATCGAAAAAATAAGTGACAATTCGAAATAATTTGGCGCAGAACGCCTATTATTTCTTTGAATTGCCGCCGAACGTTGTAGGAAACGTTCTGAAGGAGAAATTGGCATGCGGATTGCGGTTTGTGACGACAATGTAAGAGAGCAGGAGCAGATGCTCCGAATGCTGCGGGAATACGATCCCACCCAGCAGCCGGAATGCTTTGAAAGCGGGAAAGATCTGCTGGCGGCGGCAGCGAAAGAGCCGCCCTTTGACATTGTATTTCTGGATATATATATGCCCGGCGAAAATGGCGTGGAGACTGCAGATAGCCTGCGGACACTTTCTGCCGCTACGGGAATTGTGTTTGTTACTACCAGTGTGGATCATGCGGTGGACGCTTTTTCCCTCAATGCGCTCCATTATCTGGTGAAGCCTGTGACAATCGAAGGCATCACGGAAGCTTTTCGCCGTCTGTCGGAGACTCGCAGGAAAAAGCGGCCGGTGATTGCCCTGTCTTCAAGCAACGGCAGTCACACGATCTTCCTCGACGAGGTCAGCTACATTCAGAGTGTGGGGCACGCGAAGGAGCTTCATTTGACGGATGACCGGGTGATTCGGGTATGGATGCCCATGGAAGAGCTGGAGCCGAAACTGGGCGAAAACTTCCTGAAGCTGAACCGGAGCTTCCTTGTGAACATGGAGCAGATCGAGCAGATGCTGATGGACTCCTGTATCCTGCGCAATGGAACACGCCTGGATTTCGCCCGCAGGGAACGCACGGCGATTCGGGCAGCTTATGACAGATATCTATTTGCTCGCCTGGGCAACAGGGGGGGGTGATGTGAAATGGAAATTTTTACCGTGAGCTTTTATCTGAGACATTGTTTCGGATTTTTCCTGCAATTCGGGGGTGGGATTCTTCTTTGTCTGGCTCCTTTTGCGGAGGAGGCCTTTCGCATTTCCCGCAGGCGTGCCATAGTCGGCTGCAGCGCCTTAGTAATGGCTGCCTCCGCCTTATTTCCGATTGCCATGTGGATAGAAAAAATCAGCCAGACATCCTTCCAGGCACTCATTGCAAATGGATATATGATGGCTGCGCTTGTTATCTTTATTGTGTTTTATTTTTGGGTTCTGCAGGTGGAGACAGTCAAAAAGCTGATTGTGCTGGTGCTGGCATTGTTTTATGCAGTGACGCAATATCTTCTTGTCAATATGGGGCTCTCGCTGCACCCCGGAGAAGAAATTCCGGAGATCTACGCCCCTCTGACAACTGCACTTTTTGCCGGTACAACTGCACTTATGCTTCCCGCTTCAATCATGCTCATGAAGCGGGCCGTATGGAAATATCTGATAGAAATGGAAATTGAAAGCATCCGCAGAGAGTTTTATGTGCTGCTTGTGATCACATTTCTCTACTTTGCCATCATGATTTTCTATGCTTCTGCTCCGTATGATCTGCTCGTAAAGTTCTGGTGGTGCATTGTGCCGCCCATGCTTTTATCCGTGTTAGTGCTCACTATTTTCTATTGGAACGTATTCCAGGAATCTGTGCGCCGAAAGAGCGAAAGTGATGAACACAAAGCGCTGGAAATTCAGAAATTACAGTATGAAAATATCATGCGGGAGATGGAACAGACCCGAATGCTGCGTCACGATATGCGCCACTCACTGAACCATCTGTCGGAGCTGCTTGCCGAGGGCGATGAGGATTCCATGAAATCGTATCTTTCTGAGCTGTCCGTGCAGACCAGCCACAGAGATACAGTCAATTACTGCAAAAATACCACCGTCAACGGACTGCTGCAATATTACACAGGAATGGCGGCGGACTGGAACATCCAATGCAAGGTGCGGGCGGAGTGCGGCGACGTCGGCATTTCTCCGGTTGACCTGACCGTCCTTTTGGGAAATGTGATGGAAAATGCCATCCATGCCTGCGAAAAGATAGAGGAAAACCGCTGGATAACGGTAGAAATCGGTGTAATCAATGGCTCCATGCTGATACAGGCCGCAAATCCCTGTAAGAGCGTGCATCCCTCCGGCAAATATCGTCTGGACGGAAGCTTCCTTCCGGCAAGCGCGTATGTGAGCGACCGGATCGGCGGCGGCTACGGATTGTACAGCCTGGAACGAACGGCGCTGAAATATGGCGGGAACGCGACCTTTCAGTACGACGAACAGAGCAAAATCTTTACCACGCGTGTCCGTCTGAACCTGTACCCGGCGAAGGCAGTCTGAAATTGCCGCACGGTTTCGTGAAATAGCAGGCAGTTCGGTATTGTCGCGCAGCTTTACGAAGGATTGACCGTTTGAAATTGCTGCCGATTCCACGAATGGTTTAAACCGCCTGGCGATGTAGTCCGACCGGATGGTGCATGCCACGCTGAAAGGCGATACGAAGACGATGGAGGAAATCTTGCAGTTTGCACACGATACAGAAACGCCTCTTTTGGACTACAACGATGAGACCGAGTTGACTGCGATCGTGAATCTTGTTTATCTTGCGGCACGTGACAGTTATTACGTGGAAAGAGAGAACAAGGCGGGAGAAGGCTATACTGATTTTATCTTTTATCCGGAGCGGGCAGGCGATGATGGAATTATTCTCGAACTGAAAGTGGACGACACGCCGGAGACGGCGATTGCTCAGATCAAGGACAGAAAATATATGCTGAAGTTTCAGGGAAAGATGGCGGAAAGAAAGCGCCATGCCGGACGGGTACTGTTGGTCGGAATCAGCTACGATCGAAAGAAAAAAGACCACCATTGCAGGGTTGAGATAGTGGATAATATATAGATAGGGCAGAGCATTTCTCGAATAAGAAAATAGATATCTAAACGCAGCGGCGTATCTGATATCTGCAATTAAGACAAAAGTAGTCGGGAGTAGTGATACTTCCGGGTCACACCCTGGCCAGATTTACGTTATTTCAATCTCTACGAGTGTGACCTATAACGGCATCTGGCCAATTAAAATCGCTTCGTGATGGTTTATCCTGCCCGATTTTGGGGCAGGATGCCACCTGTCGAGGGGCCAGATGCCATGTAATCTCTACGTTCTCGCCCTTGACCACGCAGCAAGTGCGAAGTACTGTCCTGAACAATTACAAATCAGACAACAATAGCGGTCTCTGCCAGAAACTTTTTGGCTTTTTCGTATTCGTCTACGGTAGAATCCAGAACTTTACATGCGTGCTCCCTTGAGTAACCTTCATTTTTTATAAGAGAATCAACACATATTATAAGCTTTTCGGCCATTCCTTTGTCAATACCTTTCTCAATACCTTTCTCAATACCTTTCTCAATACCTTTCTCAATACCTTTCTCGGTTGCCTTGTCCAATGCTTTCGTTAACCAGTCTTCCATTTTCGTGATCCTCCTTCCTTCAGGTTCATTTTGCGTGATTTGAAATCTCTGGTCTCCTGACACGGCCGCCAGGAGATTCAGTACATCCTCTACGTGTTTCATCTCTTGCACAGAGGGAGTATATTTGTGATTTTTCCTCATCTGTACAAAATAATCTGCGACGATTCGAAAGTCGCTTTTAAACTTTGCGACTGTCTCCTCATCAAGCCATGCGATTTCGAATATATTTGCCCGATAATCATGAACATAACGTCCCAGTTCCTCGTCCGGTGCGCCGACCACACTGTAAAGACTGCGGGACTTCTGTCCCCAGCGGCGGTCTGCCCCGAAGTACAGGACGAGGGTCACGACAGGGTATCTGACGTCTCCCTGCGTCAGCTCGTCACGATACGCTGCACCGTCATAGCCAATCACGCGCAGGGCGATGTCCGGATCCCGTGACGTCTGGTTTTCCAGACCGAGCAGGCCGATGCGCACCTGGCCTTTCGTCCAGTATTTAGCGACATCCCGCTCCTGTCCGTGAATGGCATCTGCTGCCTTATACTGGCTTAGCGTACCGGACATTTCGAGATCATCCGCATTCACGGTGTCTTTGCCATTGTAAATAAGGACATTCACGATGTCGGCAAAGACGTCCGGATAATCTTCCAGAAGTTTTTCTGTGATGTCTTTTTCTGCCATATGTTTTCCTCCTGATTTTATCATGTAATGCAAAAAATGAAAAGTCCCCGATCGAGTATGTACGTCATCGTCATATCTGCTGGGCGAGCATCTGATGGCTCGTTTTAGATAGTGAAAATACAATACCACAAAAAGATAGAAGAGTCAAGCACAAAAATAACAAATCGAAAAAAATAAAATAAAAAGGTGTATAATATATATGGATGCAAAATGGAGATTCTTCACCGTAAACTTTGCGAGATAGAGAATGGAAGAGACTGTGAACCGGTTTAAATAACATTTGAACCGGTTCAGAGCATATGGTCTGTCACGCTTAAGGGGGGATGCCTGTCCATGGCTGTCGAACCTAAGTCCATGCTGTCTAAAAAGCTCCGGAACTGTCTGTTCCGAAGCTATTCAGTCTGTTCGATTTCTACCCCTGTCTAATGAATTTCTATAAATGGTTTACAACTGTTGGAGAAAGCTCTATTTCTGTCATAAAAAAGTCCTTGACATTTGAACCGGTTTAACGAATGATACAAGAGATTTCACGAATGGTAGGATTTGACTTCACGAATGGTCACTTCGGGGAAAGAGAATTCTGCTAAAATAAGCACGATAAAAGTTTTCAGGAAAGAAACGTCGGTGGTGGATCATGACGGAAAAAAATGTGCAGGAGCTAAGCCGTGAGGAACTCCTGGGACTGCTTGCAGATCAGGAAACTGAGATACAGAATTTAAAAACAGAGCTTACGGCCGCGCAGGAGGAGAAGCGCAAACGGTACAAAAAGAAGTACTGGTCGACGCTGAGAAGTACGATTGCTACGCTGGTTGTCGTAGCGGCGGTGGCGGTGCTGGTGGCGGTATTGCTGCTTCCGGTGCTTCGAATTTACGGAACATCCATGACGGATACGTTGAACAACGGGGATATTGTGGTTTCTGTAAAAGGCACAGAGGTACAGACAGGCGACATCATCGCTTTCTACTATAACAATAAAATCCTGGTCAAACGTGTGATTGCCTCAGCGGGCGACTGGGTGGATATTGATGAGGACGGCACAGTCAGTGTCAATGGTGAAGTCCTCGACGAGCCATATGTGACAGAAAAGGCGCTCGGAGAGTGTGACATTGACCTTCCCTACCAGGTACCCGAAGGGCGGGTATTTGTGATGGGAGATCACCGGGAGGTTTCTCTGGATTCGCGCAGCTCCTCCGTAGGCTGCGTCGCAGAGGAAGAAATCGTCGGAAAACTGATTTTCCGTGTGTGGCCGCTTGGCGCATTCGGCTGGATCAGCTGAATGTCAAACATAAAGTAAGGGTGAAATAAATGAAGAAAGGCAGGAGGACAAACAGAAAAGCTGGCGGACACTGGTCAAAGATGCTGGTGTTCCTGGCATGCGTGGTGGTATTCTGTACGACCTACGCTTTGATTCTGCCTGCCATAACGATGGAAGTCGAGACATCGACCGAGACATCTGCAAGCGCAGACGCCGAAGCTTCCAATTCCGAAACGCTGGAAACGACCGCAGCGAGCACAGTCGAAGAGACTGTGACGGAGGGTGGTACGACAGGATCCGATATTACGACTGCATCCGGGTCGACGGCGGCCGAAGCGACGGCGAGTACGGATAGTGGGACAACTGCCTCTGATTCCGATACGACCGGGAATGCGGACGGCGGGACAACTACATTGGATGCAACGACTAATACAGATGGTGAGACAACTGCCTCAGGAACAACAGGCAGTACGGATAGTACGGTTGCCGGGCTGACCGTCTCTGGGACGGCGGAAAGCACAGTTGCCGGGACATCCGGCTCCGGGACAACAGAAAACACAGCATCTGGGACGGATGAAGGGACAGGCTCGTCGGGAGAGAGCAGTGCTACAGATGGCTCTGCATCTGCGGCGGCATCCACGACAGAAGACTCCATCGGAGATGCTTCTGGAACAGTAGCAGAAAATGAAATGTCGGCATCCGAAGTCGATGACGAAAGCCTCAACGAAACCGAGTTTGAGAACGTTGAGACCGAAAGCGAAACAGAAACCGAGTCTGAAACTGAGAGTGAGACGGAATCCGAGACAGAGGCGGATGTACGCTCTTATACATATGAAGACGACAATATTTTGGTGGAAGTGAGCCTTCCCCTGGATAGCACTGTCCCGGAGGACGCCGTGCTGACTGTCACCGTGATTACTGAAGAAGATGATAACTACAATTATGAGGATCTGACCGGGCAGGCAGAGTCTGCCGTGGAGGGAGAGATCGAAGAGGTTTATTTCTATGACATCAGCTTTTTCACCACAGACGGGGAGGATGGAGAATATATTCCGGTCAGTGACGAGGCAACAGTCACACTGACCTACAAGGAGAAGACACTCGCGCAGGAAGACTTGAACGCTTCGGTGTCCGTGCTGCACTATGAAGAGGAAGATGCGGAACCAGTTGTATTGGAGGAAGTCGAGCTCACAGGCGATGGCGAGAGTGAGCCGGAGACACTGACCTTCCAGACGGAAGGATTCTCGGTTTTCGCAGTGGTGACGGTGGCAGAGGATACCAGTTCTGTAAGCAAGGTAACAATAACAGACGATGTGATAAATAATCTTGATGGTAGCATCTATGTTATTGCTGATTATAGCGGTACCTATGCAATGATGGCGGCATCCTATGATACGGAAGGTCTGAGTAAAGCGGCCGTGTCAACTACATCGTCGCAGTGGACATTTACAGTAACAACGGGGGGCTATTATATCTCTTCAGGTGGCAGTTACCTGACAATGGGTTCCGGCGGCGTTCTTTCCCTTACTGACAGCTCGAGTGATGCTACCGTGTTTAGTGTTGATACATACACGTATAGTAGCACAACCTATTTGCAGCTTTCTGCTACAGTAGGAGGGACTATTTACTATATCAATCAGTCTGGCGGCACAGGTGGGACAAAATTTATAGGATACACGAATTCAGCGGCAAGTGGTCAGAACAGCAGGCTTTTGCTGTATACGGTAACCCAAGGAACGGCTTCTTCTGGTGATGTGACAGTGGCAGATTTGGATGGCAAAAGCTATGCGATTGTGAACCTGAATACTTCTGCCCGCACTTATGCGTTACTTTCAACTGCTGCATCTAGTGGAGGACTCTGCGGCGGTCAGGTTTCTGTGATTGACGATTCAGATAATTCAGGCACCATCTATGTGTCTGGCGAGGATATTACGATATGGACGTTTGAGGCGACCAGTACATCGGGAGTGTATTATATCTATACTACCGATTCTAATGGAGATAAGTTATATTTAAATATTACAGGTACAAGTCAGAGCAGTGTGACTACAAGCACTACCCCGGTAGCAATTACCGTAACGGCGGGTACGGGTGATTACAAAGGGCAGGTCAGGCTGTCTACCTCCAGTGGGGCGCTGAACTGGTACGGAGGCAGTAATGCCAGTAATCTGGTTTTTGGCGGTTACAATGGGCTGGGAAAAAATGAATACCAGACGCTTTGCGAGGTGAAGGAAATCAGTGGGTCTTACCTGGTGTATGATCTGAATCTTGGCGGGGATGTTTCTCTAGACACAGCCAGTGGGAGTGGGTGGTACGCGTATAGTGATGCGACCGGGACCTGGGCTGCGAGTGATACCCCTTCTATTACCTCGGTATTTCAGACAGTAGATGGAACGAGTACGGAAACGTTGTATAGTGTTTCCGGTAAGGGAGATAACGGCTACTGCACCTATGTATCGGGGCAAAGGCTTGATATTGCCAAACAACTGATTGAGGCTCAAAAATCTCCAGGCAAGGAGTTTCGCTTTGACGGCTGGGAGGCTACAATTACGGATGATAGTGGAACGATTGTGACCTATACCTTTGCTGAAAATGCTGCGATTGAGGAGGTCGACGCAGACGGCAATATTTATATTTATGATACAAGTGGAGAATTAAGAAAACTGCCTAGCGGCACTGTCCTTACAGGTATCTGGACAGAGATCTCGGATATTGTCATGTTTTTCGTGAACTATTCCGGTACGGTTCTTGATGTGGAAGGAGACGTTACCGGAAGAAATTCGAATGAGTTCACCGGTATCATCGCGATTGGCCATGTATATTTCGGCTCCACGCGGGTGGGTACAGATGGAACCTTTGCGACGGACTCAGATGAGGACATCCGGGCAGTGTTTGCGAACTCAGTGGATTTGACCAGTGAGTATGTACAGCTTGTGATTGATTACGCGACTATATATGACAGCTCTGCGTCGAATGGTTATTCCTTTTATAATGAAGCGGAGGGTATTAACCCCAGCGAACTGGAAGAATATCTGCTGAACTTTATCCAGGCGAATAGTAATGTTAAGATTAAAATCAGTACATCAGATAATTCGAACAATCCTACGATCGACAATGCAAATGCGACGGCGGAAAACTATTCAGTGCGCTGGTATGTATTGAAGGAACAGAATGACGGCTGGCACGTCGATGGCGTCATGGTGGCAAAGACAGTTGAAATGACGCTCACGAAGAACTTCTACGGGATTACAGAGACAGAAGTCGACGCAATGCTTAAGAATGGTACGCTGGAGACAGAGACCGATACGAATGGAAAAGTTACTGTGACGGATACATCGACTTACTGGATTCCTCTGAAATTAGGTGGACAGGATTATCTTAACATTTCCGCCAAAAGTGACAGCCAGTACGAATATAATGGGAAACAGGGCGATGAATTAAGCTATCAATGGGTACTGCATCTGGTTCAGGATGAGCTATACTCTCTGGAGGAGAAAAATTATACGCTCAGCGGATATGATGTGAGTACTATCCTTTCACACACGTATTCGAATGGAAGCAATGAGACAGTGTCTTCAGCTACGGCTTATACAACGGAAAGCCTTACTGCATCTTCTGTCAAAGGCGGGACTTCGGAGGAGTTGACTTTCTCCAATTTCTATACGGACTCCGGAACGGGCGCTCTGGCAGTCCAGAAGGTCAATGAGTCGGGGAGCAGCTTACCCGGTGCGGAGTTTACACTTTACAGTGATCGGGAGATGAAAAATCAGGTAACATCCGCTCAGCCAGCGAGCGGCACGGCAACCTCTGATTCATTCGGTGTGGCATATTTTTATAATTTGACTGAGGGTACCTACTATCTTGCGGAGACAGCAGCGCCGACCGGATACGTGGCAAGTACGACAACATGGAAGGTGGTTGTGTCAATATCTGGGAGTGATGTGACCGTGACCTTATACGAGTCCGATGAGAATGGTGTGTATTCGGATGAGGCAGGGTATACTGGAACAGCTTCTACTGCTGGTACGACTTACTATAGCTACAGTTCCGGCGGGTGCATTCAGTATCTGGGGGTTATAAATACTATCCAGCCAGATACCCTGGAGATTACGAAGACATTTTCTGGACTGACCAACGCGCAGATGCAGGCCATCTATAACGCGAGTACATCAGATAACGATTATGAAACTACTTACAATGCAGTAACTGGAACCAGTGATAGTGGTCATTCTATTGGTCCATACTACATAGAACTTAAGGACGAAGATGATAATACCATTACTAAACTATATCTTCAGGATGCTACGAGTTCAACGACATATTCTTACACCTGGTTGCTGACGAAAGATGACTTATCGAATGAAGACTTGGATCAGATATGGACGGCCATTGAGCATTATTATAAATACGCAGACTACACAGACACGACAGTCGCCGCGCAGGTCAATGGAACGTCGCAGACAGTGTCGGTGAATCTGACTTCAGGGACAGCATCCGTTATTGCGGATCTGAGTTCGGTAACGTCTGGTGAGAGTAACAGTATTACTATCGAGAATACATATAAGAATACGTTTACACTGAGTCTTTCGAAGGTGGACAGTGTTACAGGAGAAGCACTTGAAGGTGCGGATTTCAAAATATATGGTCCCTACTCGGAGTCAACGAACACAAAGGATTCCATTACTTATACATCGAACCAGACGGTGTATACGCTTTACTATATAGAAACGATTACATCCGGAACGGATGGAATTGCGACAATCGATGGATTGACATTATCCAATGATGCGAATGTTTTTGCGTATGTACTGGATGAATCCGTGGCACCGGCAGGGTATGTGGCATCGACTGGTCCGATCGTCATCGAAGTTACCGTGGACGATGATAATTACTCCGCTGGAGTTTACAGTGTAACAATGCCAAACACGAAAGTGACGACCCTGACAGCAAATAAGGTCTGGTCTACTAACGCCTCATCCACGCCGGATACGCCGGTTACACTGGTTCTTTATCGGCAATCATCAGATGGAACGGTGACCGAGACCGTTGGCTCCATTACACTGGACGGAACTACAGATGCTGATGGCGAATCAGCATCGTGGACGGCTCTATGGGAAGACCTGGCAGTCTATGACGGGACGAAAACGGAAAATCCGGTCGGATCAGGTACCTACACTTATGGAACCTGGACGTACTATCTGCGTGAGGAAGCAACAAACGGTTACGAGACGACCTATTCGCTGGATTATACCGATGCGAATACAACATATACCGTTGAGGGAACAGAAACGTTGACTGTGTCCAATGGAAACGGCGGAACAGAGACGCTCGAAGCCGTAAAGGCAACAATGGGTAACGGTACTTTGAGCACCGTAACGGTGATCAACAGTGCGGTATATGAACTGCCAAAGACTGGCGGAACAGGGGAATGGCCCTGTTATCTGGCTAGTCTGCTTCTGGCAGTCATGACCCTTATAATATATAAAAAACTTAATAACAAGACAGAATAGGGAGACGAAAGGAGAAACAAAAAAATGAAACGGTTGAAAAAACTTTTAGCAGTACTGGTGACGATGATTACGGTGATCGCCATGGCGATACCAGTATCTGTAAGTGCAGCTGGAGATTATACGGTGACTATTATACCAAATGACAGTGCTACCCATACATTCACTGCTTATCAGATTTTCAGCGGTACCATATCATCCGATGGAGTGACATTGACGGATATTGAATGGGGAAGAGGAGTAAATGGGGCTGCCCTTTTGTCTGCGATAATTGATGCAAATGCAGACTCTACTTCGGGAAATGTCCTTTATAATACGATTACTGATCCAACCACATTTACATCCGCAGCGGATGTGGCTGATTGGCTTTCAGACAATGCGAATACTGAGGGATTTGCAGAGGCATTTGCAACGCTGGCATTAAGTTGTTTAGGAACAGCCGCGGGAACAGTAACTGCAGCAGACGGTGATGGATATTACAGAATCACTGGTTTGGATGCTGGCTATTACTTGATTACAGATGAAGTAACAGGCGGCAATGGAAAGGCATCTGATACGCTTCTTTCGGTCTTGAGTAATGTGACGATCACAGCGAAGTCGGAGCTTCCTTCTGTGATGAAAACAGCGAATACAGATACAGCCAGGATCGGGGATACAATTACATATACCATTACGGGTACACTAACAGGGGCGAATCTGACGAAAACTCCGTATTCCTATACTCTGATCGATACAATGGAAAGCTGCCTGGATCTGGTTTATACTTATCCGTCTGGAAATACATCAGATGTGAATGGCGGAGTGACAGTAACGGTAAACGATGGAAACAACACGTATGATGTAACACAGTATTTCACCATTACTTATGTGACAGATGGCAGTGGAAACCATGTCCTGACGCTCACTTGTGATAATGTAACTTCTATGGGTAGCGTTTCAGTATCAAATGACACTGTATTTACGATTACGTATTCTGCAACGGTAAACAGCAATCTTGGTGACGGAAGCATTGAAAACACGGTGCAGCTGATAACAGAAGAGTATCAAACTCCAGAAATTAAAGAAACCGTTTATGCAATTGACCTAAACATTACAAAGACAGATGGGTCCACAGGCGATGTAATCACAACAGGCGCAACGTTTGTGCTGAAGAATTCTAGTGGAGAATATCTGCAAGTCGATACAAACAATAAAGTTTACAAATGGGTAACAGAAAAGGACGATGCTTCTGAATTGACAACCGATAGCCTTGGAAAGCTCAACGTTTATGGTCTCTCTGCGGGTACCTACTATCTGGAAGAGATCGTGGCACCGGAAGGCTATAATCTGTTGGTAAGTGACCTGACAATCGTGATCACTGCGGCTACGGATGCTTCCACGGGTGAACTGACATCCCTGAAATATACAGTTGATGGCGGAGCATCTCAGAATGGAACGATTAGCACAACCGGTAATTCTGTTGCTATAACTGTTGAGAACAACCAGGGCGCAACCCTTCCGAGCACCGGTGGCATCGGCACCACGCTTCTTTACGTGTGCGGCAGCATCCTTGCACTGGTGATTGTGGTTCTGCTGATTACGAAGATTCGTATGAAAGCGGAAGACTAATGAATAACGAACAGGCTTTTCCTGTGTAATTGCGAAGATTTAGACAGATATGACGAAACGACAGAAAAAGCCGCACGGAGAGGCTGGTATGAAGAAAAAAAAGAGCGGACATATTTCGACGATTGTATTGATAGTGGGTCTGCTTGTCAGCCTTTCCATGCTGCTTTACCCCACGGTTAGCAACTGGTGGAATTCGCGTCATCAGTCTCAGGGTATCGCTTCCTATGTGGAAGCGTCGGATGAGATGGATGCGGCGACCTATCAGGAGATCTGGGACAGTGCGGTGGCCTACAATGAGGAGCTGGCGCAGGACGGCGTTCGCTGGTTCATGAGTGAAGAGCAGGAAGAGGAATATCTGCAGCAGCTCGATGTGACCGGAACCGGGATTATGGCTTATATTGAAATCCCGGCGATTGATGTGACGCTGCCGATCTACCACGGGACAGAGGAGTCTGTGCTGCAGGTCGGCGCGGGACATATCGCCGGGAGCTCTCTCCCTGTCGGCGGGGAGAGTACGCACTGCATTATTTCCGGGCACCGGGGGCTGATGAGCGCGGTACTGTTTACAGACCTGGATGAACTCGTAGAGGGCGATATTTTTATCATTTACACGCTGAATGAGACGCTGACGTACGAGGTGGATCAGATTCGCATCGTGGAGCCGGATGAGCTGGAAGATCTGGAAATCATAGAGGGTGAGGATCTGTGTACGCTGGTGACCTGTACGCCTTACGGGATCAACAGCCATCGGCTTCTGGTTCGCGGCCATCGCACTGAGAACCGTACCGAGACGCTGGTCACCATGGACGCTACCCAGATCGATACGACGCTTGTGGCAGGAGTCATCGCCGCGGGGATGCTGTTCTTGCTGATGATTGGCCTGTTAATTGTGACCGTCGCAAAAAGCAGCAGAAAGTCCCGGGAGCGGAAAGCTGGAGATTTGAAGGCGGCGGAGCAGGCTGAAACTCATGCGCGGGCTCCGGATGAAATGAAGTCGGAAGACGACGGGAAAACTCTGGAAAAAGAGGAATCAGACGGTGTGGGCAAAGCTCCACGCGAAGAGAAATCGGCAGACACCGAAAATTTGCCGGATGAAGAGAAGCAGAGTGTGCGGCAGCCGCGGAGACGAAGAAAGGAGGCAGGCCAGATGGAGAAAAAACAAAATATTCTTCGGAGAGGCAGCCGTTCTTCGGCATTCCTTCTGGCGGTGATACTGACGGCGGCGCTTCTTTTGACGGCGACGGTTCTGGTTTGCTTCTTTGATTTGTCGGTACATGCAAAAGAGCTTCCGGATCTGGACGCGACAGGCTCCATTACGATTGAACTGTGCGACTCTACGACCGGGGATGCGATTGTGGGAGCGACGATGGAATTGTATCTGGTGGCGGCCGCAGAGACGGAAAACGCGGATTACTGGTGGAGCTACACTGGGGAATTTACTGGGTGCGCTTACTCACTGGGAGACCTTACATCCAAAACGCTGCCGACGGCGCTGGCAGACTATGTGTCAGCGAATGACATCAGCCCGCTAGACACGGCAAAGTCCGATGAGGACGGAAACATTGTCTTTGCAGATCTTTCGGTAGGGCTGTATCTGATCGTGCAGACGGAAACGGCAGACGGATATGAGCTGCTGGCTCCATTTCTTGTGACGGTTCCCCTGGAAAACGAAGAAGACGGGAGCTGGATTTACGATGTAGAAGCGCTGCCGAAGCCGGGCACGGCGAGTACGGAGACGGAAACATCTGCCCCGGTTGATACGGAAACCGAAGAGCCGCAGACAGGCGAAACGGAGCAGAGTGAGCCGCCTGCCGAAACCGAGACGGAAAGCGAAGCGCAGAGCGAGCCGCTCACCGAAAAAGAGACGGAGCATGAAGCGCAGAGCGAATCTCCCGGTGAAACGGATGCAGAGCGTGAAGCGCAGAGCGAGACACCCGATGAAGCCGTCACGGAAAGTAACACAGAGAGCGAAACATCCGGCGGAACCGGCACGGGAACGGAAGAACAGAGCGGAAAAACGTCTGAGAGCGATACTTCCTCGACCACAGACGCCGTGCAGACAGGCGATGAAACGCCGCTTGGCAGATGGGTGGCTGTGTTTCTGATTTCAGCGGCAGTTTTGCTGGTGATGGACGGACGGAACCATCAGAGAAAACAGATATAATTGTATATAAGGCGACAAGAAACAGGCTCCCGGTACACCTCTGTGTATCAGGAGCCTGCTGTATTCTTCTGGATTAAACCACTGTCTCGATCAGGATGAAACTGCCTGTAATTGTTTTTTTACGCAGGACAGTAAATTTTTGCCGACAGTTATCTTAACCGTATTGAGGAAAGGTAAAATTAAGATTTTTTGCTCTGGTGGTTGTATTTAAATAAAACAAAGTATATAATAAAAGTGTGATTATGACACACGAAAACATATATAAAAATGTGATGAGGTGCATGCATGGAACGATTGATTTTGAATAAGCTGCTGGATTGGAAGAATTCTCCTTATCGTAAACCACTGATCGTAAAGGGCGTGCGTCAGGTAGGTAAGACCTGGCTTCTAAAAGAGTTTGGCAGACGATATTATGAAAATACTGCTTATTTCAACTTTGATGAAAACGAAGAATACAGGCAGTTTTTTGAAACTACAAAAGACGTAAACCGGATTCTGCAGAACCTGATGCTGGCAAGCGGTCAGAAAATTGTTGCTGAGAAAACACTCATTATTTTTGACGAAATTCAGGACTGCCCTAAGGTTATTAACTCCATGAAATATTTTTGTGAAAATGCGCCGCAGTACCATATTGCCTGCGCTGGCTCTTTGCTGGGCATTGCCCTGGCAAAGCCTTCTTCATTTCCTGTAGGAAAGGTCAACTTTATGCAGATTGACCCTATGACCTTTACAGAGTTTTTACTCGCCAATGGGGATGGAAACCTGGCTGAGTATCTGGAAACGGTGAATACGATCGAGCCGCTCCCGGATGCCTTCTTTAACCCTCTATACGAAAAGCTTAAGATGTATTATGTGACTGGAGGAATGCCCGAATCCGTGAAAATGTGGACGGAAGCACGGGATGTTTCCGCCATGCAGGAGGCTTTGTCCGGAATCATTGGCGCCTATGAACGTGATTTTGCCAAACATCCGAATATCAGTGAGTTCCCCAAAATTTCAATGGTCTGGAAGTCCATACCGTCCCAGCTGGCCAGAGAGAACAAGAAATTTATCTACAAGGTTGTCAAAGAGGGGGCACGAGCCCGCGAATACGAGGATGCTTTGCAGTGGCTGGTAGATGCCAGGCTGGTGCATAAAATTTATCGCAGTTCTGCGCCTGGTCTTCCTGTTTCTGCTTATGATGATCTTTCGGCTTTCAAGATTTATCTGGTGGATGTGGGGCTGCTTCGCCGTCTGGCTCAGCTGGCACCGACCGCTTTTGGGGAAGGGAATCGTTTGTTTACGGAATTTAAGGGAGCATTGACAGAAAACTATGTTCTTCAGACATTGCTTACACAGTTTGAAGTGACTCCCCGGTACTGGACACAGACAAATCCTCCGTATGAGGTGGATTTTCTCATCCAGCGGGAAAATGATATTTTCCCGCTGGAGGTCAAATCCGAAGCAAATACGACGAGCAAGAGTCTTAAGAAGTTCAAGGAACTATTTCCGGATCAGGTGAAGCTTCGTGTGCGATTCTCCCTGGACAATCTGAAGCTGGACGGCGATATGCTGAATATCCCTTTGTTCATGGCAGACAAGACAGACCGACTGATTGGTCTGGCTTTGGAAAAGCACTTTTAAGCGAGTTCATTCATAGAATAAAGAAAACCGCTTAGAGGTGCTTTTTTGGAAACATTTAAAAAGCCGTTGTCCTCAGAAGAAGAGAAAGCGTATCTTGTACGATACCAGAAAGGGGACATGGAAGCCAGGAATCTGTTGATAGAGCACAATCTAAGGCTGGTGGCGCATATAGCGAAAAAATATCAGTCGTCCGAGCTGGATCCGGATGACCTGCTCTCGATCGGGATCATTGGACTCATCAAGGCTGTGACAACGTTCGATTGTGAGAAAAATTCAAGGCTTGGGACATATGCGGCTCGCTGCATTGAAAAACCTATCCGCTCGCCAACGCGTTTTCGGGTGAGAAAAAAGCAGTCAGAGAAGACAGATGGCGGATTTTTGCTCAGTTTTCAGATAATAATTATCTGATGTGCAGGACAAAGGATGAAATTGTGCGCTATGCGCCGTTATGTGTTTATCGTTTCCGCCTGATTGTGCCGCACCGGCTTGTGGATGCGCAGCTTTGTAATCAGCAATACCATAGCTATGAAGAAATCGAGGATGTTCCCGCCCGCCTGAAGTGGTGCCGCCATCACATGGGTCTGATGCAAAAAGAGGTGGCAGAGAAAATCGGCATTACACGCGGTCACTATACGAAATTTGAAAGCGGAGAGACCGATTATATTCCGAGTGATGTTGCGGACAGGCTTGCAGAGCTGTTTCATGTGCCTGTAACGGATTTGCTGGACGAGTACAATTCCTTCCTGTATAACGGTCAGCGGGAAATGCTTCTGGACTGTCGAAAGCGCCTGGGGTTGAATCAAAGAGCCTTTGCCCGGCTGATTCAGGTTCCCGCCGCCACACTTCAAATATGGGAGTCCGGGAAAAAGCGGGTTACGAAAAGTTCATGGGAGAAATATCTCAGAGACTACATAAAAGTAAATGAAGTTTGTTCATGAATGCTGAAGAGAAAAAGTGGTCTGGTTCAATTTGAGCCAGACCCAAATTTTTGATGCGCAGAGCCGGACAGGGAATTTTGCGGCTAAAGCCGCACCCGGCTCGCGCAGGCGAGTAGGAGTCGAAAAGGCCGACTCCTACTCGATTGGAAGGAAACAATATACGGAAGGATCAAGACGGGGCCAGGTTGGGATCAAGATGGGGGCAAGAAAAAAAGAGGCTTGCCCGATCAATAAATCAATGACAAGACTGAAAAAATCTGTTACACTAAGGATCAATACAACGGATGAACACAGCGGGGATGCTGTCGGAGCGAATGTAAGTGAAAACGCAGGAGATGGTGGGAATGGGATTGTATTATAGTCCGGGAAAAGAAGCTTTCAGACAAATCCGGAAAGTGGAGTATGTGGACAAGTCCGGCATGATTTCTTTTGTGAACAGCCGGATCAATGTCCCCAAAAAATTCATATGTTTCACCCGTGCGAGGAGATTTGGAAAATCCTATGCGGTAAAGATGCTTTGCGCTTATTATGATTATAGCTGTGATTCCGGAGAATTGTTTCAGGACTTAAAAATTGCCGGGGATGGCTCTTATAAGACGCATCTCAATCAGTATCATGTTATCTATATAGATATTACCTGGTTTATATCGCAGCTTCTCAGTCAGGGCAAAAGCATAGACCAGATCGTGCTGCTGATGCAGAGTCAGGTGATCGAAGAGCTTGCGAGTGATTATCCGCAGGTAAAAGGCGGGACAGACCTTCCGACTGCGCTTTTTCAGATCGCGGAGTCTACAGGGCGGCAGTTCGTTTTTCTGATTGACGAGTGGGATGCGATTTTTCGAGAAGCAGCTGATAATAGTCTTGTGAAAGAGCAGTATTTGAATCTGCTTCGGGGCTTATTCAAAAGTCCTGTAACCAGCAGAGCTATTGCTGTGGCATATATGACTGGCATCCTTCCAATCAAAAAATATGGAAAACAGTCAGCCCTGACCGATGTTCTGGAACTTACTATGGTCAACCCTGGGAATCTGGCTTGTTATGTCGGTTTTACGGAAGATGAAGTGAAGACTCTCTGTAAGGAACATGAGTTGAATTATGAGGATATGAAACGCTGGTATGATGGATATTCGTTTGATGACAGCGGATCTGTCTATAATCCGAATTCTGTCATGGAGGCAATCTCCATGCGTAATTATGATACGTATTGGGCGAATACGGAAACATATGAGTCTCTGAAATCTTATATAGAAGAAGACTTTGACGGAATTCAGAGTGCTCTGAAAAGTATGCTGAGCGGACAGGATGTTCCTGTCAATATACGGAAATTTCAAAACGACATGAGCATTCTGAAAAACAGGGATGATGTTTTTACTTTGCTTATCCATCTGGGATACCTGGCATATGACAGGAATACAAAGACGGTACGCATTCCAAATGAGGAAATCCGACAGGAATTTATTACCGCTATCGAAGACAGCGAAAAACACGTAGAACTTGCAAGACTGATTGTGCGGTCCAGACAACTTCTAAAGGATACACTGGCAATGCGCGAGGATGCTGTGGCAGAAGCAATCGAGTCGGTACATCAGTCTTCGGCTGCACCTCTGTTTTACAATAATGAACAGGCACTTCGAAGCGTGGTTCGCACGGCGTATATGGCTTGTATAGACGAGTATGCGGAAATTCAGGAGCTTCCTACCGGCCATGGATATGCAGATCTGGTTTATCTGCCCCGGGCAGGCTCGCCCTTACCGGTACTTCTGATTGAACTGAAATGGAATGAATCCGATGACGGTGCGATTGCACAGATTAAAGATCGTAAATATCCGAAACAGTTGGAAAACCTGCGGCATGATATTCTTCTGGTTGGGATCAATTATTCAGAGAAAGATCCGAATAAAAAACACACTTGCAAAATAGAAAAGCAAACGATCCAAAACAGGTAAAAGCAGACAGACGAACAAGCTCTCTTTAATCGGCTTGCTCGCCTGTTTTTCTATTCGAGACAGTTTCAATAACCGAGTCGAGCAGAAGCTCCTTTTGAGCAGCAGGACAATCCAGATTCTTTATATACTGGCTGACGGTTTCCGCGTGGATGCCGGCGGCACGCTCTGCCAGTTCTTTTTTTCCAGCTTCTGTTTTGGGATAATGAACAATCACATGGATTTCAGCACTTTTTCTTGCCATAACAGGCACCCCCTGGTATTTCAGTTTATGTATTAGAAGTTGTCCGCTATTACCTTGAATTGTAGCCCACGAAATATAGTATGATTTGTGTTTCAAATCTGAATGACCGGTGATATAATTCATTCGAACAACTGATGACCAATACTACGGATTTCCTTGTGATTCGTTTCCAATGCCGCGCCGGTTCGTGAATCTTTAGTCCTTTGAAGTGAATACATCCGGCGGGGTCTGAACGAGAATCATTCGAAGTCCTTGTATCAGCATGATACCATGCGACAGACAAATATGCATTGAGCGCCGATTGACTGTGAATTGACAAAAATAGGTGGTGATCTTTTTGGAACGTTGCGACTTTGCTTCTGTCATGGCAATCATCAAAAAATATATCAGTGAAAATAATGATATGGGACAGTTGGATTTTCTCTATTCCCTTTTTGATGATTTTGTCAGCAGCGATGAAGGAAGGGATTTTGACTTTGATAATGGCCTTGTCTGCCGGTGGATGAATGGACAGGCTAAGGTGAGTCCGCGAATCACAAAGTACTATACAGACGAACAACATCAGCGGAACCTGGCGCGGGATATATATCAAAATATTCTGCCGGTCATGTTCGATAGTGCGATGGCTGTGCAGAAGATATATGAATTGGTGATCGGAGATGAGTCTATCTCCGAACGGAAGAAGATGGAATTGATAGAGCCGTGTCCCTGCAAGAATGAAAAGGAGGATGCAGATTTTATTGCGCCGGTTCTTTACTTTAGCATGGATCGTGACTTTGTGAAGCGAGATGCGCAGACGAAAAAACTGTTGGCCTGCGGGGATCTTTCTCCTGTGCTGGCTGGCTTTATTATGGGAAATGAGGTACCGAAACCCTGCCGGTATTTTTGCGGACGGGAACAGGAACTGGAACGCCTTCATGAAATGCTTTCGGACCAGGGAAAGGTGTTCCTTTATGGAATCGCCGGCATTGGCAAAAGTGAAATCGCGAAAGCCTATGCGAAGCAGTACAAAAAAGAATACACAAATATTGTATACATCATTTACAGCGGTGATCTGCGTCAGGATATGATTGATCTGGACTTTATTGACGACAGGCCAGATGAGAGCGAGGAAGAACGTTTCCGCAGACATAATCGTTTCCTTCGTACGTTAAAATCGGATACTCTGCTGATTATTGATAATTTTAATGTTACAGCGACCAAGGACAGCTTTCTGTCAGTTGTGATGAAGTATCGCTGCCGGATACTTTTTACTACACGAAGCCGGATGGATCACTACGCTACGATGGAACTTTCGGAAATTTCGGATAAAACCGCATTGCTGAAATTGATGGGGCGCTATTATTCCGAAGCAGGAAATCACGAGTCGGAACTGTCTGAGATCATTGATACTGTTCATCGGCATACGCTGGCGGTGGAGCTTGCTGCACGCCTGTTGGAGCATGGCATACTGGAGCCACACACTTTGCTGCAAAAATTGCAGGAGGAAAAGGTTGCTCTTGACAGTACGGATCGAATATCTATAAAAAAAGATGGAAAGCCGATGAAGGAAACCTATTATGGGCATATTCATACCCTGTTTTCCTTATATCTTCTTTCAGAAAAACAGCAGATGCTGATGAGAAATATGGTGTTGATTCCATTAACTGGCATTGCTTGCCGGCGGCTGGCTGACTGGCTTTCCCTTCCAGATTTAAACTTGATAAATGACTTGATCGAGATGGGATTTATTACTCCGTTGCCTGGACGATGTGTTGCACTGCATCCGATGATTCAGGAAATAGCTCAAACAGATTTGAAACCGTCTATTGCCAATTGAATGCTTCTGTTAAGTAAGCTGCAAGATATCTGTCTACATCGCGGTTTGGATATTACATACTATAAAGTCATGTTCCAGACTATTGAAAATATCATCTCACTTGCGGAAAAGGATGATTTGCAGAGCTACCTGCGTTTTCTGGAAGATGCGTTCGCTTATATGGTCAACTATCATTACGAAAAAGGAATGAATCTGGTTTTACAGGAAATGCAATCACTTGCAGGACAGCCAGATGTAGGGACAATTGAGGACAGAGCATTGCTTCTCGATTATCGTGCCTCCCGTGAAAAAGATCAGGAGAAGGCGGTCAAACTGGATGAGGATGCACTTGCTCTTCTGCCAATAATCAGTACGGAGAACTCGCTGTTGGTATCCAATATCCATTCGAATTTGGGTGCAAGGTACCGAAAAATGCAGAAATATGATCTGGCCCGACATCACATGGAGACAGGAATTCAGATTATGGAGAAATATCAACCGGCAGCCATGAATGACTGTATTGCTCAGATTGCAAATTACGCTGTCTTTCTATGCGATACCGGAGAACCTGATCGTGGTTTATATGCCTTACGCAAACTGGCACGAACGATCAAAGAAAATAATTCAGACATGTGCGGTGATTACGCGGTGGTGCAGGAGACGATAGGCAGCATTCTTCTGCTGCAGGGAAAGATCTTAGAGGCCGGAGAACATTTTAAAAAGGCCACTGCCATATATGAAATCATATGGGCAGATTCCCCGGAACTGATAGAAGCAAAATATCAGGAGATTATGAACCTTTATCCGCAAGCCAGCATTCATATTGCGCAGGAATTCTTATCTAAACACTAATTACGGTAATAATCAATTAACTGAGTACCAGAAAAGATGACTCTGACAGGGGTCATCTTTTTTTGCGATATTTAAATGTGAAATCCAGTCAAATTCCGCTCAATTTCCACTCAATGACCTTTTCCACGCCTTACGATAGACTATTTCTGCAAGCAACCAGTACCAGACTTTAAAATCCGGTATGAATCTGGTGGCAAAAGAATAGAAGGGAGGCGTTTTGTTTTGCAACTACAAATGTTGTCTGAACGACAACAGACAAGCACAGTATCAAGGAGGATGAAAGAACATGAGAGAACTGAACAGTACAAAAATCATTGGCGTAGATCATGGTTATGGCAACATTAAAACGGCAAATACTGTCACGCCAACAGGAATTACCGCCTATGACACAGAACCGATCTTCTCAGGAAATATTCTGGAATATGGCGGGAGCTATTATCGTATCGGGGAAGGACACAAGGAATTTATTGCAGATAAGGCAGTGGATGAAGATTATTTTCTGCTGACTCTGATGGCTGTTGCGAGAGAGATGAATCTTTGCGGCATCAGAAGCGGGAATGTTCATCTTGCCGCCGGATTGCCGCTGACCTGGATACGGAAGCAAAGAGAGAACTTCAGGAGTTACCTGCTTTGCACTCCGGATGTGCAGTATCGCTTCAATGGGAAGGAGTATTCCATTCATTTTACCGGATGCAGTTTGTATCCACAAGGGTACCCTGCCATTGTCAACCGCTTGGGCGATTTTAAAGGAACAAATCTTCTGGCAGACATTGGAAACGGTACGATGAATATTCTTTATGTCAACAACAAAAAAGCAGTCGAGAACCGCTGCTGGACTGAAAAGTTTGGAGTCAATCAGTGCATGATTGCTGCCAGAAATGCCATTTTGGACAGCTTCGGAGTAAAGATTGAAGACGCGACTGTGGAACAGGTACTTCGCTTCGGGAATGCCGATATCGGCAAGCCGTATCTGGAATGTATCATTGCGGTTGCCAGGTCTTATGTGAAGGATATTTTTGCTACACTCCGCCGTTATGAGTACAATCCCGATTTAATGCGGCTGTATGTGGTTGGAGGCGGTGGCTGTCTGGTGAAAAATTTTGGTAATTACGAAAAAAATCGGGTAACGATTGTGGACGATATTTGCGCAACTGCCAAAGGATATGAATATCTGGCCTACACCAGCCTGCGCAGGAAGGAGCAGTCATGAGCCGGAATATCTGGAGTACAAATCTCCGCTTTAATCTGGATAAAGACACGCAGCGCAGAGCATGGGAATATTTGCAGACGATGGACCGGCAAGTGTTTAAGTCATACAGCCAAGTAATCGCGCTGTCACTTGTGGATTATTTTGAACGATATTATCGCCGTCAGGATGATCCCTATCTGGAAACGCGGGAAAAAGAAGATCAATTTGTCTCACGGATTGTAGAGGCAGTACAGGTGTCAATGGAGAAAACACTGCCGCTGTTTCTTGCCGGATGTATGGCAGGAACCAGGCAGAAAGAAGAGTCACAGACAAAGGAGGTTACTTTCCCACATAGTGAAGACCCGGAAACGGATATAGACTGGGATTTTCTTGGAGAGTAATACCGAAACAATGAGGAGGTGAACCATGACCGAATATCTGACAACCGGTGCAAATCTGCCGCCATATATGATTTTCCCCAAATTTCTGCTGGACAGCGGTTTGTCTGAAACAACGAAGCTGCTCTATATGTTGCTTCTGGATCGGACGAGGCTTTCTATGAAGAATGATGGCTGGACAGATGCACAGGGTCATGCGTTCATCTACTTTACGATTG
>JAJPWX010000076.1 GCA_021205755.1 Lachnospiraceae bacterium
GAAATGCCTTGTCTGGCTGGTTTCTTCGAAATATAATTCCTGATTACATTTCAGACTTTGCAGGTAATTGACAACTAAAAAAATAACCGGATTTCCATATTTCCTGATTACATGGTATCTGAGATAATGGCATGGGATGGACATTTTTGCCCGTCAAATATCATTATCAGGAGGGATAAAACACCATGAAAGTACAGGCATTGATTGACCAGGTTCTGGATGAAGCAATGCGCCTTGGGCAGAAGCCTCACGGCGCTTACAGGAACTATTGGGCCATCTATAACCCGATCGTTACATTTTTTCGGGATAGAGGGTTGGATGAATATTCCCCGGAGGTCATGGAGGAATATATTGAGTGGATCGCGGAAAAACGTCGGAAAGGGAAAATCAACCGCGGAAGACACTCCGCACTTACGACCGCAGCGAGAAGAGTCGCCCATTTCGAGCGCACCGGCACTTATCTTTGGAATGTCGCAAAAAGGGGGTCCAGGTATGAACTGGATGCTTATTACACGGAACTGATGAATGAGTTTCTCGCCAGCGATGATTTTCATCCGAATACGGTAGAGGATCTGGAGTGGGTAGCAAGGAGATATTTCCACTGGCTTCAGGCGCAGGGGATCACAGATGTCCGCCTGGCGGATCAGGTGATCATACAAAAGTATCTTCACAGCTGCATGGAAGAAATGAAGCCCACCTCTGTGTATAATGTTCACCTTTACCTGAGAAAACTCTATCGTTTCCTGTATGATAAAGGATATACGGAAGATTCCTACGAAGCATTCTTTGCTTTCAAAATCTGTCGCGAAAGCAAACTGTTCCCGGCGGCAGAGGACGAAACGGTAAATGCAGTTCTTAACGTGATTGATACGCAGACCGCGATTGGGAAACGCGATTACGCTATCATCCTTTTGGGGTATGTGCTTGGAATGAGAGCTGTTGACATTGCAAAGCTCAGACTTTCTGATATTCACTGGGCAAGCGGAGAAATCTGCTTTGTTCAGAAAAAAACAGGTAAAACAGTTACGCTCCCCATCACTACTGATGTCGGGGAGGCTTTGCAAGATTATATTTTGAATGGAAGACCCGAGACGGAGTATGAACAGATTTTTCTTCGCGCGCTTCCGCCGTTTCGCCCGTTTAAAGATCCTGCCTGCATCGGCGATCAGTTTGATGTCTACTGCGAACGTGCCGGAATCCCCCGTAAGGCATGGGATGGCCGCGGATTTCATTCGCTGCGCAGGGCGGCTGGAAAGCGGATGGTCACATCCGGGGTGTCGGTCAATACGGTTGCCCAGGTAATGGGCCATACGAATATCGACTCTACGAAAAAATATATCGCCCTTGACGGTGAACACCTTGCAGAGTGCGCCCTGGATTTTTCCGGGATTGAATCGGAGGTGGCGACATGAGCGAATATATCAGTGGAATTGGTTCGTATATTGAAAAGCTTTTTGATTACCGCTGCTCCCTTGGCTACAGTGGAGTGACCCATCACGCAACACTGCTCAACTTCGACCGGTTCTGTGCTATGAACTTCCCCGGAGCAGATGAACTGACTGAGCAGATGGTTCTTAAATGGATTGCAGAGGATACCAGGGCTGTTTATGAAAAAAGCATTGCAATCCGGCTGCTGGGGAAATATTTGTCTGCGATTGGGAAAGATGCGTATATCCTGCCGGAAAAGTATGTCACACAGAAGTTTGATTTTGCACCATACATTTTTACAGATGAGGAACTCCGACGCCTGTTTTCTGCCATCGACCAGACCAACCCGACAAAGGCGGAACCATTTATCCATGTGACCGCCCCGGTATTGTTCCGCCTGATCTATACCTGTGGGCTAAGGCCAAACGAGGGGCGTGAGCTGAAATGCGAAAATGTACATCTGGATACCGGTGAGATCTTAATCACGAACACGAAGAAAAAGAAGGAACGGATGGTAGTAATGTCAGAGGATATGCGATCCTTGATGTCATCCTACTATATAGAACGTTCCTCTTTCGGGCAGGGAAATGATTATTGGTTTCCGTCTGCTACAGGCGGTTCTATTACTTCAGCGTTCCAGACAAGAATCTTCAAAAATGCCTGGGCGGCTGCAAATCCTGGCGTCATGAAAGAGGAACTGCCTCCTGTTCGTGTGTATGACCTCCGCCACCGTTTTGCTTCTGCTGTGTTGATTCGCTGGTTGGATAAAGGAGAGTCTCTGAAAGCAAAGCTCCCTTACCTGCGGGAATATATGGGACATAACAGTTTGAGGGAAACTTGTGTCTATATCCACATCCTGCCGGAAAATCTGACGAAATCATCCGCCATTGACTGGACTGGTTTTTATGATCTTATTCCGGAGGTGCGAAATGGCTAAAAAGAAATTTTCTGAGTTCTTTCAAATGACACAGGGTTACTTCTTAACCTATCTCCCCAATCAGCGGAATTCCAGCGATCATACCATCCGCGCATATCAGAATTCTGTTGATCAGCTGGCTGAGTTTGTAGCCAAACGCCGGGATATTTGCTTATGGGATGTGGACTTCCCTTTGATTGACAGCACCATTCTTTCAGAATTTTTAGATTCCATCGAAGCTGCCGGGAACTGTGTGGCGACACGGAATCAACGTTTAAAAGGTATCCGGGCCTTTTATTCCTACGCTGCTATGATGCGCCCAATCCTCATAAACTACCATTCTGAAATCTGCAAGGTTCCGTTTAAGAAAAATACACTTGAACAGTCTGTTGACTATTTGAGTGAAGAAGTGGTGAAGGCACTTCTGGCGGCTCCGGATGCTGGAACGAAAAAGGGGCTCCGAGATCAGTTTCTGCTTATATTTTTATACGATTCCGCCGCAAGAGTACAGGAGGCAGCTGATGTAAAGCTGAAGGATATACGTGCTGGTAAAACTCTAGTACAGTATTTTTAAATTAATTCGACTTTATTTGCTTCCTGTGGTATAATA
>JAJPWX010000128.1 GCA_021205755.1 Lachnospiraceae bacterium
ATGTGGGTGAAACACCAACGAAAACGGCAATATCACCTACAAAAATGGGAGAACCATAAGCTTGGGCATTTTCTGAATTCCGGACTGGGTCTGCGTCAGCTTTGTGATTGGGCTGTGTTTGTGAAAGAGCGGCTGACGCCTGAAATCTGGGAGGACCTTGTGCCGAAACTCAAAGATTTTGGCCTCTTGTATTTTACGGGAGTTATGACACGAGCGTGTATAGATGCTTTGGGTTTGCCGGAAGAAGTCGCTCCATGGGCAATGCAATATGATGTGAGTCTCGCCGAAGATGTTATCGAAAAAATGTTGAAAGAAGGAAATTGCGGACACAAGGCAGATAAATATGGAGAGCGATTATTTTCAAATCCGAACGCTTCAAACCGGATAAGCAGTTTCTTTCATATTGTGGCTTCTACGAGCCGACAGCGCTGGCCTGTGTGTAATAAATACCCGATATTAATGCCGATTGCTCCTTTTGTGTTGCTTGGCAGATATCTGAAACAATATAAAAATGGTGAACGTCCAAAATTGAACTTGAAAATGAAATTTGACCAGGCAGGAGCTAATCAGAAATTATATAGAGAGCTTAAGCCTTTTATAACAGAGTGAAAAGTCCTATTGTTGTGCTGATTGGAGATGATAGTCACATGTGTAAACCGGTAAGTGACTGAGTTTAAACATAAAACCTCATATCCAAAAGTACAGCAATAATCCAATAGTAATATATAAAAGGAGTCAATCATTATGAAAATAGCAGTAGCAGGAACGGGCTATGTCGGTTTATCCTTAGCCGTTCTCTTAGCCCAACACAACGAAGTCAAAGCTGTGGACATCGTAGAGTCCAAAGTGGAGAAAATTAATAGAAGAGAGAGTCCCATTCAGGATGAGTACATAGAGAAGTATTTAGCTGAGAAGGAGCTTAATCTGGTGGCGACGCTTGATGCGGAGGAGGCTTATAAGGACGCTGACTTTGTGATTATTGCAGCACCGACAAACTATGACAGCAAGAAGAACTTTTTCGATACTTCAGCGGTGGAGAGTGTGATTAAGCTGGTGATCCAATATAATCCGGACGCTGTGATGGTAATCAAAAGTACGATTCCTGTCGGATACACGAGGAGCATCCGTGAAAAATTCCACTGTGATAATATCATTTTTAGTCCAGAGTTTTTGCGGGAGAGTAAGGCACTCTATGACAACCTTTATCCGAGCAGGATAATCGTAGGAACTGATGTGGAGAATGCCAGACTTGTGAAAGCAGCGAATACCTTGGCGGGGTTATTGCAGGAAGGTGCTATAAAGGAGAATATAGACACACTCATCATGGGATTCACAGAAGCAGAGGCTGTGAAGCTATTCGCTAATACATATCTGGCGTTGAGAGTTTCGTACTTCAACGAGCTTGATACCTATGCTGAGATGAAGGGACTTAATACACAGCAGATTATAAACGGTGTGTGTCTCGATCCACGTATCGGAAACCATTATAACAACCCCAGCTTTGGGTACGGCGGTTACTGTTTGCCGAAAGACACAAAACAGCTCCTCGCTAATTATGAGGATGTGCCGGAGAATTTAATTGAAGCGATTGTAGAATCGAACCGCACAAGAAAAGATTTTATTGCTGACCGTGTGTTGGAAATAGCTGGTGCCTACGGCAATTCGGAAGAATATAGTGCGGAGAAGGAAAAAGAAGTTGTTGTTGGTGTGTACCGCTTAACGATGAAATCTAACTCCGACAACTTCCGTCAGTCTTCTATCCAGGGTGTTATGAAGCGGATTAAGGCGAAGGGTGCGACTGTGATTATCTATGAGCCGACTCTTGAGGACGGCAGCACGTTCTTTGGCAGCAAAGTTGTGAATGATCTTGCTTCTTTCAAAGAACAATCAAAGTCCATTATTGCGAATCGTTACGATAGCTGCCTTGATGATGTGAAAGACAAGGTATACACACGCGATTTGTACGGGCGCGATTGAGATGAGGAGAGTAATAAATTGATAGGAGCAATCAAATGTTAGAGAAGAATGTAGAAATCAAAAATAAAACCATCTTCGTCACAGGTTCCGCTGGATTCATTGGCGCAAACCTTGTTCTGGAACTGCTCAATACCTGCTCTCCTGTGAATATCATAGGCGTTGATAATCTGAACGATTATTATGATGTAAGTATCAAGAATTACAGGCTTGACGAGATACAGAAAACAGCGGAGCAACATCCGGAATCGCTCTGGAGCTTCATGAAAGGAAGCATTGCTGATAAGGAGTGTGTGGATGCTATTTTCCGTGATTATAAACCTTCGATTGTGGTCAATTTAGCGGCGCAGGCAGGAGTGCGGTACAGCATCACGAATCCTGATATGTATATTGAGAGCAATCTGATAGGGTTTTATAATATATTGGAAGCTTGCAGGCATTCCTATGACGACGGGAACAGCGGCGTGGAACATCTTGTTTATGCATCGAGTTCTTCTGTGTATGGAAGTAACAAGAAGGTGCCATATTCCACAGATGACAAGGTAGACAATCCTGTGTCTCTCTATGCGGCCACGAAGAAGAGTAACGAGTTGCTCGCCCACGCATATAGCAAACTGTATAACATTCCGTCCACAGGCTTGAGGTTTTTCACAGTATACGGGCCGGCTGGACGGCCAGATATGGCGTACTTCGGGTTTACGGATAAATTAAGAGCAGGAAAGACCATTCAGATATTCAACTATGGCAACTGCAAGCGCGATTTCACCTATGTGGATGACATTGTCGAAGGTGTAAAGCGAGTCATGCAGTGTGCGCCGGAGAAAGTGAACGGAGAGGACGGTCTGCCTATTCCACCGTATCGGATCTATAACATCGGAAACAACCAGCCGGAGAATCTGCTTGATTTTGTTAGGATATTGCAGGAAGAGTTGATAAGGGCTGGGGTGCTGGATAGAGATTATGATTTCGATGTGCATAAGGAGCTTGTGCCGATGCAGCCGGGAGATGTACCTGTTACATATGCGGATACGTCAGCTTTGGAGAGAGACTTCGGATTCAAGCCGAGTACTGATTTGAGAGATGGGCTTCGGAAATTTGCGGAGTGGTATAAAGAGTTTTACCAGGTTTAAGAGAGTGTGATAGACACAGAACGAGGAGTGTGAGAGGATACCTTGGAAACAGCCTACAGCATTTTACACAACCATTTAACACTTCCATACTGGCTTTCCCTCCTCATCGTTTTCATAGCCACACTCGCAATCTGGAGAGTGGTAGAAAAGCGGCAAATGGTAGCAGGGCGAACCTGTGGGAACGAGAAGAAATGGACACACTCCCTCCTCATCTCCTTATTCGTCACATACATCTTCTTCATCCTTCTCATAACCCTCATAGCCAGGACACCGGCAGACACACGTCACATTAAGCTGGTTCCATTCTGGTCATGGTATGAGGTGATTGTGAACGGGGATAGAGGGCTGGCTGTGGAGATTGGGCTTAATGTGGTGCTTTTCTTGCCTGTGGGTATTCTGTCACGACTCCAGGGAGTAAAGATAAGCCGCATGGCTATCTTCTCCTTATGCCTGTCGTTATTCATCGAAGTGATGCAATACTTCACATGTAGAGGCTTAATGGAATGGGATGATGTGTTCGGGAACACCTGTGGAGCTGTGATAGGATATTGGTGCTATGGGTATGTGATGAGGATAAGCCGCCGAGAGAAAAATTAGAAAAATAGAAAATAAGCCGTGTGGAAATCGAAGCAGAGAAATTCTGGAAGTTTCCGGGAGGCAGAGAGGAACACACGGCTTTCCTTTTGGCAGCTCCGTATAGATTGAAATGACTTGAAAATATGAAGGAGGGCTGAAAATGAACCCTAAAAAGAAGCCACATTATAATCCAAAGGAAATTTTGGGAGAACTTACAACCGCTGCTGTGGAAATCTACGCAGAAGAAAAGTCTCTGCATAAAGCCGCCGATGAGCTTGACATGAATCCTATTAAAATCCGTAAGCTGCTTATTACTGCAGGTGTGTACGAGTCAATCACATCGGACAGCGTGAATCGGTTAAAGCGGGAAGGAAAGACAATTCCTGAAATCATGTCCACACTGCATCTTTCCAAAGCCTCCGTCAATTCCTATCTGCCGTATAGCAAAATCCCTTATAAAGCAGAGGAGCTGTCCGCCAATGCGGAGAGGATTGCGAAGTACAGAGAACGGAAAGCGGCGGTAGAGAAGCTGAGTAAAGAAAGAGGGATGGATAATCTGTGGGACTGCATTATAGCATTCGTTGGGTATCCGTTCACCACAGCCAAGGGACTGAAATTCAAATACACTGTCCACGGTGGCGAGATGAAGGTTGACCGGAAAGAGAAGGCTGTGACGAGGAGCAGTGTGGAGATGGCATATCGGAAAGCTTGTGAGGGAGAGATTACCGGCCCAAAGAAGCTCGGTGTGTTTGGGGCAAGCTATTTGTATCCAGTGTTTAAGAGGTTCGGGGTGGTGTGATTGTGGGTGGCTCTTGTATAGATTGAAATGAGTTGAAAGCGGCCGTAAATTCTAATCACCATCCTAGAATGCACGAACGATAGAAGCTCCGTGCAGAGAGCTTTTGCGTTACATATCCAAAAACTCAGGAACACTGATGATTCGTGGGTCGGTCACAGACAATTCCAAAAAATCTTTGTTACCTGTAAGAAACAGGTCAGCATGAGCGTTTAGTGCGGCACGAAGAATTGGGCGGTCTTTCTGGTCACGGATTTTAGCTTCTACTTCAAGCTCATCTTCTGGTGTTGACACCAGTTTGATGTGCGCCAGAGCTTTAAACAGGAAAGATTCCAGTTCTGTTGTGCGCTGTGGGAATTTTTCTCTGAATTTACGTTGCAGTTCATCAATCACATAGTCACAAACAATCGGTTGGTACGGCGGCACGAGAGCCTTGTTAAACGCCTGTGCTGTTCTTCCGTTTGGAAAGAGAGCAGCGGATATGATGATGTTGGTATCGAGTATGACCCTCATTCTTCATTTTCCTCCCGACGGGATGCGGTGATCCAATCCGCCACATCTTCTTCTGAATGAAAGCCTGCCTTTTCCGCTTCACCAGCCATCTGTTTTTGGAATTTTTGCATGGCATATACCGCTGAGTTAATTACCCTCACAGAGTCGCCCTCAACAATAAAAGTTACTCTATCTCCTGTGGTTACTCCAAGGGCAGCTCGGATGTTCTTAGGGATTGTCACCTGGCCTTTGGACATTACTCTTGCGTCGTTGACTACAACCTCAGTCATTGATTGCACCTCCTTTAAAAAGTAGGGAAGTAGGGATTCCCTACTTTTATTATATACAGCATCAAGGAGAAAATCAAGGAAGATGAGAATGGACATTTTGAACAGAGTATGAATCTTCAGATGTCCTCATTGCTCTTCGGATAGTTTCATCCGGGAACTGCGGAGAACGCTCCGCGTCTTCTGTGATAATCTCCTCGGAGAGCGGCGAAAGGTTCAAAAATGCTAGAGTCTAAACCTGTTGATTCCAGTATATAATTTCCAGGACAAAATTTTTCCGAAAAATCAGAACTAATAGATAAAGAGTGGAACTCATGGATGATTCCATATTTGACGTAACAGGTTTATAATATTACCAAAGGTTGGAGGACTGGAGGTGATGTGTGATGCAGCCGCAAATTGACTACAAGCAAGTGGGCCGGCGAATTAAACAGGCTCGCAATGAATGTGGAATGACACAGGATGAGTTGAGTACCCTCTGTGGATGCAGCACAGCCTATTTCAGCCGCTGCGAAAATGGTAGGGCAAAAATCTCTCTCCCGCTGTTATTTACCATCAGTGTAAAGACCGGGCGAGGCGTGGATTATTTCCTGATGGACAGCCCTTCCTCTGATCCGAATATCAAAATCGACAGTACCATCAGCAGCTTGCTTCAGCAGTGTTCAGCGGAGATGCTGACTTTAGTGGAGCATTCTCTCAAAGAGCTAGTGGATTACGATCAGAGTATCCGCAAACGTTTAGAAGGGCGGGCTTCTTAAAACCAGTCCATATGATAATCGATGGCTTTTCCGGGAACATTCGGACAGCCATAAATAACTGCCGCATGGCTGTCAGGTAAGGTGCCGGATAGCTGTGCGGCAGTTTTGCTTTACTTTTAAGACTGGAGGGATAAGAGATGCTGAAAATCTTTGAAAAATGGCTTGGAAAGGAGACAGCGCCTGTCATTGGGGAACAGGCTGCTGAGGAGCCGCCAGAAGAGGATACACAATATGCCCTGGATTTTCTGCATGAATTGACAAGATTGGAGCATGAGCTTCATGGAAGCGGAGACCCCAATCAGATTGCGATGGGTGCGCTGAAATCCGGATGTGATTTTTATCAAGCGGAATGGTGCGGCATCCTGGATGTTGATATGGATGTGGGGGTGTTTACGCCGTTATGGTGGTATACGCCGATGGAAAGTGACCGGACGACGGAGCTTTTCCGGGAATTTGAGTTCGCGGAGAATTTTCCAAGATGGGTGGATGCCTTGCAGAACAACTTCGCAATCGCAGTGCCAGACGTGGAAACAATTAGGGAAACCGATCCGGATGAGTATGAAAGCTATAAGCGCCTGGAGGTAAAAGCGGTTATCGGTGCGCCTTATATGAAGCGTTCTCTGGGGTTTGTCGCCGTGAAAAATCCCAAACGGTACAAGGACAGGTGGGAATATTTGCAGATGCTCAGCTATGTCGTTGTGGCCGAGGTGAACGAGCGAAAGCTGATGGAGAGGGCAAATATCATGGTTCCGCCGGAGCAGCTGTTATCCCACAAGGATGTCTTAATCAAGCTGTTTGGTAACATGGAGATTTACACATACAAAGGGATGATGCGGGAGGATGAACTGAAATCCCCGAAAGGCTGCAGGGTGCTGGTATATCTGCTGTTAAACCGGCACAGATGCCTGCCTTCCAGGGAGCTTGTGGACGCCCTCTGGCCGGAGGATGAATCCGATAATGCAGTGAATAATGTCCGGACGTTGCTCTACCGCCTGCGGCAGAGGACAGAGCCGCTGATGGGAGAACAGTCTTTGATTGAAACCACATCCAATGGCTACCAGATTAACAAAGACCTGAATATCACCATGGACTGTGTACAGTTTGAAGAATACTGTGTGGCCGCAGAAAAAGTGTCTGGAATTGAATCCAAGATCGAGCTTTTGAAAAAAGCGGTGATGCTCTATCGGGGAAGCCTCTTTGCTTCTGCGGCGACGGAGGCGTGGCTGCTTCCCTACGAAACCAGGTTTCACCTGAAATATATCAGCACCATGGAAGAATTGCTGGGGCTGATCGACAAGACGGAAAATCACAGTGAGCTGTACCAGTATTCGGTGATGGCGTTGGCGATTGAACAGACCAATGTGGGCTTCTGGTATTGGAATATTCATGCACTCTACGCTAATGGTTCGTCTGGGATGGCCAAGCGGGAGCTGGAATCTGCGAAGGATGTCCTTACACCAGAGGATTACCAGGCACTGTTGGAGCGCCTGAAGCAAAAGTGACGCCATATGTGACGGCAGGGAAAAATGCCGGATGAGATGTCACGCCCGATGTCCACAAAATAATGCGGTTTACAATACATGAATTTGTGTTCCACGCAGAATGTCACGGCGATGTGACGGACAGTGTTATCCCCCGTATTGTATGATAATATCTGTGCCAATGGCATGGTATCATACAGTAACGGGGGATTTTACTTTGGGCAGGCAGAAGGAGGAGGTGGACAGGCGGGATTTATTTGAAACGGGGAACAGGGCCAGGGAGCTGCGGATGGCGGCAAATTTGACGCAGGAGCAGCTGGCGGAGAAAATGGATGTGGCAGGGAATACGATTTCCAGGATTGAGACAGGCGCAACCGTCATGGGGATTGATAAGCTGTTCCGTTTATGTGAAGAACTCCACGCCACACCGGATATGTTCTGCCCGGAGCGGTTTTATAAAAATTCGGAAACGAGCCTGGCCGAGTCTGTTGCAGCGCTGATGCGGCGGCTCGATCAGGCAAACCAGAAGCTGGTGTATGACATGATGGTGCCATTGATCAGCCGTTTATTGGAGACACAGGGACAGCAGTGATTTCGCAGATTTGCGGATTGCTGCTTGTCTTTTTTTCGTTTATAGCATGAAAGCACAAAATGGCAAAATGTAAATTCCACATAAATGTGGAGAGGAACCGGAAATTTCCCTGTATACGTTGAGGAAACAAGAGGTTTCCTCTGATAGAATGGTAGGCAGTTGGAGGTGGAAAAACAGCCTGGCAGGAACAAAATAAGGCTGGCAGATAAAAGCGGCGGCATGGGGTCACGGACTCCCGTTAAAAAAACGGGTTGGTTCGGGGCTGATTGCCGCCGCTTTTTCCTTTCCAATACAGCGCCGCCGCCCGTTTGCCGTAAGGCAGAAAGGCGGTGCAAATGTTGACATTGGGTGAATTGAAAAAGATGGTGGCTGAAACAGACCCGGCTGCGCGGGTGCCGACATCAAAATCTCTGCGGGAATCGAAAATTCCGGTAGCTGTGAGGAAGAAGGTCAGTGTCGATGCCGATGTGTCGGTCTATCAAAACGGGTTTGTGCTTTATCAGGCCGACGGTCATGTGACGGTGTTCCCGCTGCATAGCTGCGGGGAATATCATTACACCTCTCCGACAGGTGAGGAATGCCATATTTCATCTGATTATTTTGACCGGGAAGAGTGGTATGTTCGTCTCTTGTTGGAGGGTGAGGATAGGATAGCCCTGAACGGGGAGAAGAACTTAAAGGCCAGGAGCATTTCTTACAGTGCGGCAGGAGATGGCTGGATTCCGGGGGCGCAGGCTTCATCAAATCCTCTGGATCGGATTTTGGAACAGGATCGAATCCAGGAGTTGCTCGATATGATGACAGAGAGCCAGCAGCGGGTGGTGATCCGCTGCTTTATAGACCTGGACCCACAGAATGAGGTGGCTGTGGAGCTTGGCGTTTCACCGCAGGCGGTTTCTGACCTGATTGTGAAAGGTGTTTGCCGCGTCCGCAGGCAGTATGGGATTGCAGACCGTCGGCTGAAAAAGGGGAAAGTAAAACAGAGCAAATAAGAAACGATGGGAGAAAGCCGTCTGTTGTCATTGCCGGTTATTGGCGGTGGCGGCAGGCGGCTTTTTTTATTTGCGGCTTTTTCGGGAGCGTTGCCCTTTCGAGAGCTTGATTTTTGTCTGCACCCCAATGGGATAGGTGAAGGGGTTGGAGTACATTCCGCCCCGCTGCTCTTTGAAAAATGAATGACCTGCCCAGATAGATACTGTGGTACTGAGTGAGCATTTCCGCTCGCCTTGCCATGGAAAATACGTCGCGGAAGAAACGGGACAGGAACGGGTCTGGGGGAAACAGGCAAACGCTCAAATACTATGAATGAAACTGTGGCAGAGCAAACTATGAGGCTTTTTCTGCTGCGTAAATGTGTTGTTGATGCAGATGTTTAGTCTGCAATGACAGCAGAAATAGGGAAATATAAAAGACAGTAGGAGGTGGAAAACACATGGGTAAGATTTTGATTGGCGTGGCCGTTGTGGGCGCTGTGGTGATAGCAGGGGCTTTGTTTTGCTGCATCAAAGTAGGCGCGGATGCAGACCGCCAGATGGAGGAGCTGTTTGAGCGCAGGAAGTAGGAGGCGTTGGATATGGGGAAGAAAAGCCGAGGCAGGCCATGAGCGCCGCGATTCTGCCGGAACTCCCATATTTCTACGGGGGTCAGGCAGAACAGTTCGCCTTTTACCGGATTCCCAAGGTGTTTTTTACAATGCCGGTATTTTCATCTCTTTCGACAGACGCAAAGGTGCTTTACGGCCTGATGTTAGACCGGATGCAGCTGTCTGCGAGGAATGAATGGCTGGATGAGCAGGGGCGCGTGTATATTTACTACACCCTGGAAAATATCAAGCGGGATTTGGGCTGCGGCGACCAGAAAGCCGTGAAGCTCCTTGCGGAGCTGGACAGCAAATATGGGCTGATCGAGCGGAGACGGCAGGGGCTGGGAAAGCCGATGATGATCTTCGTCAAGGACTTTTCCGCAGTCCTTTTAAAATCACAAGTCCAGACTGATGAAAATCACAAGTCTGGAGTGATGAAAATCACAAGTCAAGACTTGCGAAAATCACAGACTAATAATACTGAGAAGAATAATACTTATATGAGTGAGATTGAATCTATCCATCTATCCGGTCAGGACGGATACGATGTGATGGATGAGTACGAGGACTATCGGAATTATTTTATGGATGCGCTGGCGATTCCTTCTCTTTTACAGGATTATCCCTGTGACCAGGATGTACTCAATGAGATGCTGGAGCTGATTGTGGAAACGGTCTGCTCGAAGAAGCCGTTCATCCGGATTGGCGGGGAGGACAAGCCGGTACAGATTGTCAAAAGCAGGTTGATGAAGCTGGACAGTGAACATATCCGATATGTCCTGGACTGCCTGAGAAAGAATACGACAAAAGTCCGGAATATCAGGCAGTATCTGTTGACCTCGCTTTATAACGCTTCTGGGACAATCAGCAGTTATTATACGGCGCTGGTCAACCATGATTTGTATGGGACAGACAATCAATGACGAAAGGAAGGTGGAATTTTGCATGAGGAAGTAAATGAGAAAACAATCTCCCTTGCGATCAAGGGCGGGAAAATCTCTGCCAGCATCCTGAAGGTAGCGCTGACAAAGCTGCTCTCTGAGATGGGGAAAGCTGGGAAGCAGGCTGTTCAGAAATCCAAATCCCAAAGGGAGACGGTCAGTCACGGAAAACAGAGCCTGAAAAAGCTCACGCAGCAGGGCAGTCAGCTGACCAATATCGAGATTACGGATAAAAATATCAAATCCTTTGACCGTGTGGCGCGCAAGTATGGCATTGATTACAGCCTGAAAAAAGATGCGTCTACGGAACCGCCGCGGTATCTGGTGTTCTTTAAGGCCAGGGACGTGGATGTCATGACGGCTGCGTTTAGGGAATATACCGGCGTGTCCATGAAGAAAACGAAGAAAACCTCTATCCGTAAGAAATTGCAGATTGCCAGAGATCGTGTGGCCAAGCAGAGAGAGCGGACGAAAACGAGGGATAAGGAGAAGGAGCCGGAGCGATGAACAAATCCAGGAAGGGAGGCAGGCAGAAGAAAAAAGCACCGTCAAACCAGACCGGAGGCACCTGCTGGCAGGACAGGCTGAACGGCAAGGTGCAGGAGATGATTTCAAGGGTGAATATCAAAAAGCTGGTACTTTTGAACATCCCCTATCTCGTTGCCTTTTACCTTGTAGATAAGGCTGCATGGCTGTACCGGCACTGCAATGGGGACAGTGTGATAGAGCGGCTGATGGTCATGCTCCAGTATTTCGGTCTGGCATTTCAGAATCCACTGCCGAGCTTCCGTCTGTTTGACCTGGGAGTTGGAATAATCGGTGCAGCGGCGCTGAAAGCGGCGGTTTATCTGAAAGGCAGGAATGCCAGGAAGTACCGTCATGGTGAGGAATATGGCTCTGCTCGTTGGGGGACGCCCAAGGACATCGAGCCGTTTATCGACCCGGTATTCGAGAACAATGTCCTGCTGACGCAGACGGAGCGCCTGACCATGAGCAGCCGTCCGAAGAACCCTAAGTATGCGCGGAACAAGAATGTTATCGTGATCGGCGGCAGTGGCAGCGGCAAGACGAGGTTTTATGTGAAGCCGAACCTGATGCAGATGGCGAAGTTGGTGTCGTATGTGGTCACGGACCCGAAGGGGACGATCATCATCGAGTGCGGCCAAATGCTGGTAAACGGAGGGTATCGGATTAAGGTGCTGAATACAATCAACTTTAAGAAGTCGATGCACTACAACCCGTTCCATTATATCCGCAGTGAGAAAGATATTCTGAAGCTGGTAAACACAATCATTGCCAACACGAAAGGCGAGGGCGAAAAATCGTCAGAGGACTTCTGGGTGAAAGCAGAACGTCTGCTGTATTGTGCGCTCATCGGATACATCTGGTACGAAGCGCCAGAGGAGGAGCAGAACTTCTCCACCCTCCTGGAGTTTATCAACGCAAGCGAGGCCAGGGAGGACGATGAGGAAAGTCACTAACCCCCATTTCAAATGGGGGTTTGATTTTGACCCCTCCGGGGTATTATACTGGTTCCCGCCATGGGGCGGGGTTTCGCAGTACCATTATTACCGACTGCCCCCTAAAGGAGGCTCTTTAGTACGATCCATAATCCAGCTTATCGTTTTCTTCCTGTTCCTGAATATATTTCCGGATCGTTTCTTCGTTCACATTTCCTACCGTCGATACATAATATCCTCTGGCCCAGAAATGCCTATTTCCGTACTTCGTACCAAATTCCGGGTGCCTGTCAAAAATCATCAGTGCGCTTTTCCCCTTAAGATACGACATAAATTCTGATACACTCAGTTTTGGCGGGATTGAAACATACATGTGGATATGATCCACGCATACTCTTCCGTCGATAAGTTCTACCTGTTTCATCTCGCACAACTTTTTGATTATTTCTACCATGTCTTTCTTCGTTGTTCCGTACATTATTCTTCTTCTGTATTTCGGAATAAACACAATATGGTAGGTGCAATTCCATCTTGTATGTGATATACTCTGATCATCCATTTTTGGATATACCTCCTATGTTTTGATATGGCCTGCGAAACCAATATCATTATAGCATAGGAGGTTCTATTACTTTAAGTAACGCTACGGCTTTGCCTGTTCACCCCATCTCAGATGGGGGATTAAGATTTTTCTCATTTAAAAATGCCGTAGATGAGCTATTTGAGGAACTGGAACGGGATAAGCCGGAGCATTTCGCAGTGCGCCAGTACAAAAAATACAAATTGGCGGCAGGAAAAACGGCAAAGTCCATCCTGATTTCCTGCGGTGCAAGGTTGGCTCCGTTTGACATTCAGGAGCTGCGCGATTTAATGGCCTACGATGAGATGGAGCTGGACATGCTGGGCGACCAGAGAACCGCGATGTTTGTGATTATCAGTGATACCGATGACACATTCAATTTTGTTGTAGCTATGATGTATACCCAGCTGTTCAACCTTCTCTGTGACCGTGCGGATGATGTCCACGGCGGCAGGTTCCCGTTCCATGTGCGGCTGCTGTTGGACGAGTTTGCCAACATCGGGCAGATACCAAAATTCGATAAGCTGATTGCGACGATACGAAGCCGTGAAATCTCGGCTTCTATTATTTTGCAGTCACAGTCCCAGCTAAAGACCATTTACAAGGACGCCGCCGAAACTATCATTGGCAACTGTGATACGATGCTGTTTTTGGGCGGCAAGGAAAGCTCCACATTGAAAGAGATTTCTGAAACGCTGGGGAAGGAAACCATTGACCTGTATAACACATCCGATACGCGGGGCAACAGCCCCAGCTATGGGACAAATTATCAAAAGACCGGCCATGAACTGATGAGCCGGGATGAGCTGGCCGTCATGGACGGGAACAAGTGTATCCTCCAGCTGCGTGGCGTCCGTCCGTTCCTCAGTGACAAGTTTGACATCACAAAGCATAAACGGTACCGGGAGCTGGCCGATTTTGATAAGCGCAATGAATTTGATGTGGAAGCCTATATGAAGCATGAGCTTCGGCTGACTGTCGAGGAAACCTTTGATTTTTATGAGATTGAACTGACAGAGGAGGATCTGTCAGAGGAATGAAGGGAGAAGTCGCTATGGGATATACGGGAAATACGAAATTAAACGAGTATATCAGAATTTACGAGGAGATGTACCGTTCCATCCTGATCGGAAGGGCGTTTCTGGCCTGGCAGGAGGAGCACGGCAGCTTTGAAATGTCGGATGAGGATATTGTGGAGATTGCAGTGCAGGTAGATCGGGAAATGGAGGAAAACCACCTGGAGATTCATACCGCCGCCCTGTGTGCATGGGCGAGCGGACACTATCAGGAGGAACGGGAACAGGAGGACGAATTTGAATTGGATGAGGAAGAGGAGGTATATCTGCCGGATGAAGAATAGACACTGGATGCCTCCCATACGGGCAGACCCTGCGGGGCAACTCGTTACGCCTTATGCACAGGCAAACAAAATCTGGTGGAAAGGAGATAACCAAAATCATAAATGGGCGGGCCGTCATGGAAACATGGCGGCTTTTTGCGTCTGTGCAGGCAGATTATCTGCGATTTGTGTTTTGGTTTTGAGCCGCATGGACTTTTTTAACTCAGCAGTTACGGTACTGGAAACCCTTGTGATCGCGTTGGGCGCTGGGCTTGGTGTTTGGGGCGTGATCAACCTGATGGAAGGTTATGGCAATGACAACCCCGGCGCAAAGAGCCAGGGAATGAAGCAACTGATGGCCGGCGGTGGTGTGATCCTGATCGGCACCCAGCTGATTCCGCTTTTGAGTGGCCTGTTTTGATAATGCCCGTACAAAGAAAGGAGTACCTCCGTGTTCGATAGCATTTTTGAAGCAATCGAGGAATGGATGAGGGAGCTTCTGACGGGCATGGTGGATTCCAACCTGACGAACATGTTCACGGATGTCAATGAAAAGACCAGTGAGATTGCCACTCAGGTTGGACAGACACCACAGGGTTGGAACAGCAGCATATTCAGTATGATCCAGAACCTGTCTGATTCGGTTATCGTGCCGATTGCAGGCATTATCATTACTTATATCCTGTGTTACGAGCTGATCTCCATGCTTATGGAGAAGAACAACATGCAGGAAATTGATACCTGGATGTTCTTCAAATACTTCATCAAGATGTGGATAGCGGTGTATCTGGTGAGTAACACGTTTACGATTACGATGGCGGTCTTTGACGTTGGCCAGAGTGTGGTCAACTCGGCTGCTGGCTCAATCAGCAGCCAGACCGCCATCAATATCGATTCGATGGTATCTGCAATGGATTCCGCGATGGAGACAATGGAGATCGGGGAGCTGGTGGTGCTGGCGCTGGAGACTCTGATTGTCAGTTTCTGTTTAAAGATCATGTCTGTATTGATCACGGTCATTCTGTACGGCCGTATGATAGAAATTTACCTCTACACATCGGTTGCACCCATCCCTTTCGCCACTATGACCAACCGGGAGTGGGGTCAGATGGGGACAAATTATTTCCGGGGGCTGTTTGCCTTGGCATTTCAGGCATTTTTGATGATGGTTTGCGTGGGTATCTACGCGGTGCTGGTATCGACCATTACGATTTCCAGCAACATGCACTCGGCACTCTTCGGAGTGGCGGCTTATACGGTGCTGCTGTGCTTCACGCTGATGAAGACAGGGAGCTTAAGCAAAGCCATTTTCAATGCCCATTAGAAGGGGGAAATCTGAGAAAGGAACTGCATGGGAAACGGGTTATCCCCGCCAGAGAGGTTTCCCTGCGTGGTAAGATACTTGGCTTATGTCAGTATTCCCAAAGACCTGACAAAAGTAAAGAACAAGGTGGCGTTCAACCTGACCAAACGGCAGATTATCTGTCTGGCCGTTGCGGGGGTGTTGGGGCTGCCGTTTTACTTTTTGACCAGGACGTATATCGGGACAAGCAGTGCCGCCACGGGAATGGTGCTGCTGATGCTGCCGGAATTCTTATTTGCGATGTATGAGAAGGACGGTATGCCACTGGAAAAAATCCTGATGAATGTAATCAGCGTCCGGTTCCGGCGTCCCGCGATTCGGCGCTATGAAACAGAAAATATTTTTGAGGAACCAGAAGATACGCCTGTGGCAGTACAAAAACCAAAGAAAAGGGGGAGTGCGCGTGGCGGAAAAAAGCAAATTGGATGGTAAGGCCGGGAAGAAAAAACGGCCAGTTCCAAACGGGCAAAGGCAGAAGGCACAGAAAAAGGAAAAGCGGATTTCTGCACAGAGATCTATTCCTTACCGTGAAATGGGGAAGGATGGCATCTGCCGGGTGTCCGAACATACCTACTCTAAGACGATTCGCTTTTATGACATCAACTATCAGTTGGCGCAGAACGACGATAAGAACGCGATCTTTGAAAACTGGTGTGAATTCCTGAATTATTTCGACAGTTCCATCCACTTTCAGCTGTCGTTCATCAACCATAAGAGCAACATGGCGGAATTTGAGCAGGTGATCGACATCCGTCCCCAGAATGATGCCTTTGATGATGTGCGGATGGAGTATGCTCAGATGCTCCGCAACCAGCTGGCAAAAGGGAACAACGGCTTGCTGAAAACGAAGTACATCACATTCTCCATAGAAGCGGACAGCGTAGCAAAGGCAAAGCCCCGCTTGGAGCGGATTGAGACGGATATTCTCAACAACTTTAAGGTGCTGGGTGTGACTGCCTACCCGTTAAACGGTGTGGAGCGGCTGAAAATCCTCTATGAAACCTTCAATCCGGAGAATAATGTGCCATTCACATTTACCTATGACCAGGTTCTGCGGACAGGGTTGGGTACGAAAGATTTTATCGCACCAACGAGCTTTCTGTTCAAATCCGGCAAGGATTTCATGATGGGAGAAACCCTGGGCGCGGCTTCTTATCTCCAGATTCTCGCTCCAGAACTGACAGACAAGATGCTGGCAGAATTTTTGGATATTGATAAGAACCTGATGGTCAATATCCATGTACAGTCAGTTGACCAGACAAAGGCAATCAAGCTGGTAAAGAGCAAGGTAACGGACATCAACCGCATGAAGATTGAGGAGCAGAAAAAGGCGGTGCGCTCCGGATACGACATGGACATTATCCCGTCTGACCTGTCCACCTATGGCGGTGAGGCAAAGAAGATGCTGGATGATTTGCAGAGCCGGAATGAGCGGATGTTCCTTGTGACGGTGCTGTTTTTGAATACGGCTGATACGAAGCAGGAACTGGATAATGCGGTGTTCCAGACCGCTGGTATTGCGCAGAAATATAACTGCGTGCTGCGCCGGCTGGATTATTTGCAGGAGGAGGGGCTGATGAGCAGCCTGCCACTGGGCGTCAACCATGTGCCAATCAAGCGGGCGCTGACCACAACGGCGACGGCGATTTTCGTCCCGTTTACGACACAGGAGCTGTTTATGCCAGGGGAATCCCTCTACTATGGCCTGAATGCCCTTTCCAACAACATGATTATGGTAGACCGCAAGAAATTAAAGAATCCGAACGGACTGATCCTTGGCACACCGGGCAGCGGCAAATCCTTTGCGGCCAAGCGGGAAATGACCAATGCGTTCTTTGTGACGAATGACGATATTATCGTCTGCGACCCGGAGGGAGAGTATTACCCACTGGTTCATGCGCTGGGCGGTCAGGTGATTCACATTTCTTCGACCAGCAGGGATTATATCAATCCGATGGACATCAATATGGACTATTCGGACGATGACAATCCGCTTGGTGTGAAGTCAGATTTTGTATTGTCCCTGTGTGAGCTGATTATGGGTTCCAGAAACGGCATTGAAGCAGAGGAAAAATCGGTGATTGACCGCTGTCTGCCGCTGGTGTACCAGAAGTATTTTGAAAATCCGGTGCCGGAAAATATGCCGATGCTCGGTGATCTGTATGCTTGCCTGCGGAGCCAGAAGGAGACACAGGCTCAGCGCATTGCAACAGCCCTGGAGATTTATGTGAATGGCTCACTAAAGGTATTCAACCATCAGACCAACGTGCAGTTGGATAACCGAATCGTCTGTTTTGATATTAAAGAGCTTGGAAAACAGCTGAAAAAGCTGGGGATGCTCATTGTGCAGGATCAGGTCTGGAACCGGGTTACACTCAACCGCAACAGCCATAAATCCACACGGTACTACATTGACGAGTTCCATCTTTTACTAAAAGAGGAACAGACCGCCGCTTACAGCGTGGAGATTTGGAAACGGTTCCGGAAGTGGGGAGGCTGTCCGACTGGCGTGACGCAGAATATCAAAGACCTGCTCGCCAGCAGGGAGATTGAGAATATTTTTGAGAACAGCGATTTTATCCTGATGCTCAACCAGGCGTCCGGGGACCGGCAGATTCTTGCAAAGCAGCTCAATATTTCGCCGTATCAGCTCTCTTATGTGACGAACAGCGGTGAAGGAGAGGGGCTGCTTTTCTATGGCAGCACGATCATCCCGTTTAAGGACAAGTTCGATAAGACGACAAAGCTCTATTCTCTGATGACGACGAAGCCAGAGGAGGTAGAAGCGAGGAATGAGATGGAGGACAGCGATGAAGAAGAGTAAGAAAACAGGCCGATGCTGTAAAGGGTGCAAAAAGTGTATCGCCCAGGTGGAACGCCCTCTTTTTGAGGGCGACGGGGAAGAAATATTCTATAGTATGATCGATGATATGCTGGTGCTGGCGTCCTATGTGGATATGATGTACGAGAATACGCGCCTGCTTTCCCTTGGCTTGATTCCTGCCAGGATAGCGATGAAGCGGAGCGCCTTGGTGTTGGAGGGCAGCGATTCGGTGCTGAGGCGCTGGGATAGATATTCCCAACCGGAGGTTTGAGTTGCTCGGCCAGGAGAGGAGGTGAAGCGACATAGCGGGATGTAAATATGAAGCCAGGGATAAGAAGGTTCAGAAGATGAGCCGAGATGGGCTGACGGAGAAAAATCTCCATACCGGGGAAAGTATTTCAGTCAGCCGGAAATTCGAGGGCGGCGTTTCTGATCGGATGGATGGTCAGGATGAGCAGCCCGTTCGTGCAAGGGTTGGAATAGACGGCTCTGGCGAGAAAGAAGCTGGGACAAGAAAACGGCGGCGTCAGCAGAGGATTAACAATGCGGAGCCGACGATGGAGACATCTGGGACAGGATCACAGCCAGAATCGGAAACATTGCAGGGGGAAACGATTGTGCGAGATTCTCCGTTTGCCGCAGTTTCCGAACCCGTGACAGCGCTTGGTGCGATGGAGCGCCCTTCTTATCAGGCAGCAAAGCTTGAGGATTCATATTCTGTCGATAGCAGACAGCGCTTTGATTTAGTCAGTGAGCAACACGATGCTGGTCAACCAGTGGAACCCCACCTGTACGAACGGCATCGGCTGAGTTTTTCAAAGAATAACGAAGAAGATACCATAGCGGAGCCTGTTCGGGGGAAAGAAACACGGTTTTCAGAGAGATCACTCCAAGAGGCAGAAACGGCAGTTAAAGCAAAATCTATTCCGAAAAGGGAAGTAGTGCTTACAACTGAGCCGCTTCAGGACACAAAACTGACACTTTCAGGAGAATCTATTCGGGAAAGACCAGCAATGTCCGATGTAGAAAATCTGCCGATCACAGAAACGCATGACCGTTATGGCGGCTTTTCAGACAGTATTTTGGAGAGAAGCCGTGAGCATGAGAAACCATATGAAGCAGAGCCTGCGGAGATGGAAAACAGGGCTGTAGATGATACAGAAGGCAACGTCCGGCTCAAGGCTCATTCCGTTCGGATGGACAGGATGGGAGAATACGAGGAAGCATCTCACGAAAAGTCCAAGAGAAGAAAAAGAAATCAGCGGCAGAGCAGGAAATTTCAGAATTCTGAAATAGAGATAGTTCATAATGTCGTGGTTGATTCTGATCTTGAGAAGCCAATACAGTCATTTGAGGTGGGTTCGCCACCAGTTCAGGCACAAGAAAATGTGCTTCGACCACAGGAAGAAGGCTTTTATGGCAGTGCTGTATTGCAGGATAAGGAAACGCTTGCTGTTGAAACTGGAATGTCAATGGTTTCCGAGGAATCAAAAGCACAGCATTTTCAACATAGCTCAGAGAGCTACAGCAGTGAAGTGAGTCCTGGAGATGTACTGACGGAAAAAGATGCTCCTCGCGCTATAACAGGGAAATATTCTTTACAAGCTCATTCTGCAAGATTTCAGGCGGTGTCAGAGCATTCGGCAAGAGATTCTGAATTATCGGATGTATCAAAAGCCGGAGGTAATTGCAAACGGCGTATCAGGGTAGAAACAGTTCGAATTTCCAGTGAAGATACTGCTAAGATGGGAGCGCCGCCGGGGGCAGAAGATACGCGACCTTCATCACAGGAGACATTCAAACAAAAGCCCTTATCGCAGGAAAAGACGAGTGATACGGCACCATCGCAGAATGTATCCGATGTGCCAGCGTTACCGCAGAAAACGGAGCAAGCGCGGTCTATGTTGCAAACGACCACAAATCTTCCAAAGACGTTATCAGCGGCGTCGGGTATTGTGCCTGCCGATTCTGATTCAGCAGAGCTTAGGCCGGGAAGTTCGGATTTTGATGGAGAAAGCCGATTAAAGCAACAATCTGGGCGTTTGGATAATTACCGCGAGTCTTATTCCAGAGATGCGGACATTTCCAAAGGTGATGAATCCCATGCGCGGAAAAAAGCGCAGACGCAGGGGTATCAGCGAAAAGCGGAAAAGGCATCATCGGAGGAACCGCGTTCTTCGGAAAAACGGTCTGATGTATTTCAGCAGGAAGAGGGGAAATCCAATTCAGAAGGCAAAAAGTCCAGACTTTCATTTGATGACGAGCAGACTGGTATGGTGCGCGGCGCTGGCATGGGGCTGGGAAAGAAAGCAGTAAAGGGCGCTGTCACAACGGCATCCGGCTACGTTCACAAGAAGATTTATGAGGTCGAGCAGGAAAACAGCGGTGTGAAAGCCGCGCACAGGACGGAACTGGTGGCGGAGGGCGGCGTGAGTGCTGCCGCTCATAAGCTCAGTAACCGGAGTAAGTCGCAGAAAAAATCGAACCGGCGGCAGCGAAAGGAGGAAGAAAGCGGGAAAAATAGCCGGTTAAAATTTACCGATGCGGAGAAAGAGGAGGGAGCTGTGCCAATAGCCAAAGCACAGGCCGGCAGGGAAAACAGCGTGTCGGCCAGCGGCAAGGAAGCAGTCGAAGAGGCAAAAAAGAAAAATGCGCTGCTCAACCGGTTTTGGCAGAAAAGGCGTTATAAAAAAGCCTATGTCGCTGCCCGCGAGGGCTTGGAAGCAGCGCCGGAAGCGGCAAAAGCCACACAGACGGTAACAGGCAGGGTGAAGCAGCTTGTTCAGAGCTTTACCCAAAACAATAAAGGGCTGTTGGTAGGAGTTGCGATATTCGCACTTCTGTTTTTGCTGATTTCCGCCAGCCTGTCCAGCTGTACCGCTATGTTCCAGGGTGTGCAGGATTCCTTTGTTTCCACAACCTATCCAAGCACCGATGAGGACATATATGCGACGGAGAATGCGTATGCCGCACTGGAAAGCGCGTTAAACGACCAGATTAACAACATGGAATCGGCGCACCCAGGCTATGACGAATATCGTTACCAGGTGGATGAGATTTCCCATAATCCGTATCAGCTGATTTCTTACTTGACGGTGGTATATGAGGAATTTACATACTCTCAGGTGGCGGGGATACTGGAGGATTTGTTTTCCCAGCAGTATACGCTGAATGTGACGGAGGAGGTGGAGATTCGGACACGGACGGAAACCAGGACGGGGACAACTACATCCACCGACCCGGAAACTGGTGAAACCACCGAAGATGAGTATGAGTACGAGGTAGAAGTCGAGTATGAGTATTATATTCTGAACATTTCCCTTGTGAATCATGGCTTTGATACAGTGGCACAGAGCAACCTGACCAGCGATCAGCTATCCCTTTATAACCTGTACAACGCTACATATGGAAACCGGAGCTATCTGTTTGATACAGGAACCTTGTCCACCTATACGGGAAGCACAGGGAGCGGTTCCAGCAGTGGTTTTGGCTATGAGGTCTCGGCGGAAGCGCTTTCGGATGAGAAATTCGCCAATATGATTGCAGAGGCTGAGAAATATTTAGGCTATCCGTATGTCTGGGGCGGGAGTTCACCGAGTACGAGCTTTGACTGTTCCGGCTTTGTGTGCTGGGTCATCAATAACTGTGGGAATGGCTGGAATGTTGGCCGGACAACAGCGGATGGTCTGCGCTCCTATTGTTCTTATGTATCACCGGAGGATGCACAGCCGGGAGATTTGATTTTCTTCCAGGGGACGTACAGCACATCCGGCGCGTCGCATGTGGGCATCTATGCCGGGAATGGGATGATGATCCACTGTGGAAATCCGATCCAATATACCAGTATCCAGACGACATATTGGCAATCGCATTTCCTCGCTTATGGAAGAATCAATTAAATTTTTTGAGTTGGCAGATATTTTTACAGATTGGAGGATACGAAATTGAACAAGAAGTTGATGCGCTATCTGGATGAAGCGGATAAGGCGGAGAGCCGGATTGCGGAAATGCAGGAGCATCTGAAAACCGTCCGGGAAGCGCAGAAACGGGAAGAAGATGCTGAGATTTTAAAGACCGTCCGCGGCATGAAGCTGACCGGGCGCGATCTGCTTGCCATGTTGAGCGGCATTCAGGATGGGAGCGTAACGCTGCAACAGTTGGAGGGTACCGGCCTTGCAGAATCGTCGGATGCCGGAGAAAACCATCAGAAGCAGGTGCCGGAAGAAGCACCGGAAAGTGAGGTTCAGGATGAAGAACATTTTGAGGAAATGGAGTAAAAGGCTGGCGGCTGGGGTGTTCTCCCTGTGCCTTGTGCTGGGCATGGGCGGCGTAACCGCCTTTGCCTTTGTGGATGAAGCGGCTGTGGCAGAAGCCGAGGAGGTGCTGGAGGAAACAACGCCGGATGAGACAGAGGCTACGCCGTTTTCCGTATCCGGCAATGGGGAAGTCCTGGATGATATTTCGGAAGATCCCACGAAGGAGTTTTATACCATTACGACGGCAAACGGAAATACTTTTTTTCTTGTCATTGATAAGGCCAGTTCGTCAGAAAATGTATATATGCTCTCCCTCATTGATGAATACGACTTGCAGGATTTCATAGAGGAAGAGGAAACAGAACCTGAAGAGACTTCCACGCCGGTGATTCTGGAGGAAAACATGCAGACCGAAGAAACCGAGGAAGAACAAGAAACGGAGGCCGTAGAAGTGGTTGAGGAAACCAGTGGCGGCAATGGGGCAGGTGCCTTGATCGCGGTGCTGCTGCTTGCGGCTCTTGGCGGTGGCGGCGCTTACTATTACATTCGGATTTATAAGCCAAAGAAAGAGGCAGAGGAGACAACCAGCGAGGGTCTGGAATATGAGAATTACGAAACCCGAAACGAAGATATGGAGGATGGCGAGGATTCGGATGAGGAATAAAGGCTGATTTTCAGATGGAGCAGTAGTAAAGATTTGGGCAGAGGGCAGGGAAATTTCATTGCCTTCTGCCCCTTTTGACAGAAAGGAAGGAACCATGTACCGATTAGTAATTGCAGAAAAACCGAGTGTTTCCCAGTCTTTGGCCAGAGTGCTGGGCGCGTATAAGCGGGAGGATGGCTATCTGGAGGGCAGTGGCTATCTGGTGAGCTGGTGCCTGGGGCATCTGGCCGAGTATGTGACGCCGGAAGTCTATGATGCAAAGTACAGCAAATGGAATTACGCAGATCTTCCGATTGTGCCGAGGGAGTGGAAGCTTTCGGTAGCTGCGGACAAGGAAGAACAGTTTCAGGTGCTCTGCGGGCTGCTGAACCGGAATGATGTTTCGGAAGTGGTCAATGCCTGCGATGCAGGGCGTGAAGGGGAGTTGATTTTCAAACGTGTCTATGACTTGTCCGGCTCCACTCTTCCGGTGAAGCGTCTGTGGATCAGTTCGATGGAGGACGGCGCGATCCAGGATGGCTTCGCGCATTTAAAAGATGGGGAGGAATACCGGAATCTGTGCGACGCCGCCGTGTGCAGGGCAAAGGCGGACTGGCTTGTGGGGATGAACGCGACAAGGGCGTTTACTACCAAGTATTATAAGCGGCTGTCGGTGGGGCGTGTCCAGACACCGACGCTTGCCATGCTGGTGGAGAGACAGCAGAAAATCAATGGCTTTGTAAAGGAAGCTTATTACAAAGTGTCACTGGACTGTGATGGCCTTGTGGTATCTTCCGAAAATATCTCAGAGGAGCAAGAGGTAGACCGGATTGCGGCGCTCTGCAATGGAAAACAGGCTGTGCTGACAGGCATGGAAAAGAGCCGGAAGAAAAATCAGCCGCCGAAGCTCTATGACCTGACCACCCTGCAGAGAGAAGCAAACCGCTTCTTCGGCTATACGGCGGCGGAGACGCTAAAGGAGCTACAGGAATTGTATGAGGATAAAATGGTCACCTATCCCCGGACAGACAGCCAGTACATTACGGCAGATATGGAAGAGATGGCGCTTGAGCTATTGGATACGGTGTCGGGGAAAATGCCATTTCTTGCTGATTTGGAGGTCGGGAGAAATGTTGGGCGGATTATCAACAATGAAAAGGTGAGCGACCACCACGCGCTTTTGCCTACAAAAGAAGCGATGCAGGATGATTTTGAATCGCTCTCTGCGAAAAAGAGGAACCTACTCCTTCTGATTGTACAGCGTCTGGCTCAGGCGGTATCCGATGCGTTTATCTACGATGAGACGGAGATCACGGTGCTGTGCGAGGGACAGGAGTTTCGCGCCAAGGGCAGGGCAACCGTTCAGAATGGATTTAAGGAGATTGAAAATGCCTTCCGGCTCTCTGTACTGAAAGGCAAAGCGGAAAAAGAGGATGCGGACACATCGGCACTTCCGGATGGCTTATCAGAAGGGCAGCATTTTGAAGCAGTTCAGGCAAAGAAAAGTAAGCACTTTACTTCTCCGCCGAAAGCATACAGCGAGGACTCCCTGCTGTCTGCCATGGAGACTGCGGGAAATAAGGAATTCGACCAGGATACGGAAAAGAAAGGGCTTGGAACACCGGCAACAAGGGCGAGTATCATCGAGAAGCTGGTGTCCTCACAATATGCGGTAAGAAAGGGAAAACAGATTCTGCCGACGGAAGATGGTATGGCGCTGATTGCGGTGATGCCGGACTATCTGAAATCGGCATCTATGACAGCCGAGTGGGAAAATCAGCTGCTTCAAATGGAGCGTGGGGAGATTGACAGCCACAGCTTTATGGAGGGCATTACCAACCTCCTGACAATGATGTTAAATGGCTGTGATCTGATTCCGGAGCAGGAGCAGAGCCGTTTTCATGTCCGTGAGAGCGTCGGGAGCTGCCCGTTCTGCGGCAGGCCGGTCTATGAGGGGAAAAAGAATTTTTACTGCTCTGACCGGGCGTGCTCTTTTGCCCTGTGGAAAGAGAACCGCTATCTTGCCAATATGCGTAAGACGATGGATAAAAGGATGGCGGTGGGGCTTTTGAAGGAGGGCCGTGTCCATGTGGATGATTTCTACTCGGCAAAAAAGGACAAGACCTTTGAAGCGGATCTGCTGATGCAGACCGACGGTGGTACAGTCCGGTTTGCACTGGAATTTCCCAAACGCGATTTTGCAAAAGCGAAGAAGAAAAAATCCACAAAGAAGTAACCATTGTATCCGGCTGGCGGGGGTTCCTGTCAGCCGGAGTTGATGAGAGGAGGAAAATATCAGCGTGACAAAATATCATTATATCCGTTCTCTTGCAGAGGAACACGCCGGGGAAGTCAGCGGTTCTCCGAGAGATTGGATGGACTATCTGGATACAGCAGCCAGATTATACCGCTATTCCTTTTCGGATACGCTTCTGATTCATGCACAGCGTCCGTCTGCTACGGCCTGTGCAGAGCTGGAGCTGTGGAATCAGAAAATGAACCGGTGGGTCAACCGCGGCGCAAAGGGAATTGCACTTCTGGACGATACCGGGCCGAGGAAACGACTGCGGTATGTCTTTGATATTGCCGATACCCATATGGTGCGCGGTGGCAGAGACCCGTTCCTCTGGCAGATGGATGAGGAGACAAAAAAGCCGGTTCTGGAGCATCTGACAGAGGCTTATGGCCTAGATGACATGACACCGATGGATTTGTCGGACGCCCTGATGGAGATTGCCCGGCAGATGACAGCGGAGAATCTGGCGGAAGCAATGGAGGGACTGGAATACGAGACAGAGGATACCTTCCTGGAAGGGCTGGATGAAGATAATCTCCGGGTCAGCTTTCGGAATCTGCTGACCAGCAGCGCCTATTATACGCTTGCCAGACGCTGTGGGCTTGACCCGATGGAGCTTTTGGAGGAAGAGGATTTTATCGGCATCACAGAGTATAACCGCCTGTCGGTGCTGACCTTCCTCGGAAATGCCACGAGTGACCTGGTGGAGCCGGTTCTGCGGGACATTGGCCGCACCGTGCGGAAAATTTATCGGGAAAATGTGCGGCAACAGCTTGAAAATTCCGTTGACAGCTTGTATAATGCCAGTAGAGAATTTAACACTTTAAAGCACGAAAGCACAAATGACATTACGAAAAATGAAGGAGGACGCGGACATGGAACTGACATATCATCGCAAGGGAGATTATCTGTTTCCGAACCTGATGGTCGAGGAGGAGCCGGAGGTGATCGGGAAGTACGGGATGCTGCGCCGGACGTTCCTGAAGGAGCACAGGAAGAACTGGTATCAGAGTATGCTCCTGACTGGGAAACTGAACCGGCACCTGCTGGAGATCGAGAAAGCGGCGCAGGAGCAGATGGACGTTCAGATGAAGGGACTGCTGGAGAAGTACCCGGCGCCGGACAAAGAGAAAGACCATCTGGCGTGGGCGGCGCATATGAACAGCCTGCAGGCGATGGCCGAGGAGAGCATCTTGACGGACTTGGTGTACAGTTAATCCCAGAGACAACAGAACAGGATTTGAGCGAAGCAGAGGAAGAAATCGCCTCTGCTTTTGCTTTTCCGGAGTTGCCCACGGTGGAGGAGCAGGTTCGGGCAATCGAGGAGCCGATGGCGGCACTTTACGCCGGGGAAATTGCGATCCCCTCCGATGTGGTGGATGAAGTGCTGCGCTCTGGCAGTAACCGGGACAGAAGTCAGCTGCGCCTGATTTATAATTTTATGATTGACCAGACACCGGAGGAATATGCCGAATTTGTAAAGCAGGAGTACCGGACTGGCGGCAAGGGCTTTGTAATTAACGGTCAGGAATATTCCGCATGGTTTGATGCACTGGGGATGCAGATTGCTGTTGGGCATACCATCCATGATAAGATTCTGAGCAAGGCATTTCTCTCGTGGGAGGATGTATCCGAAAGGATTGGGCAGCTGCTCAGACAAGGGGAGTATGCGCCGCAGGTGGTGCTGGATGCTGCGAGAGAAAATGCGCTGAAGGAACACGCCCAGGTATTGGCTTTTACGGAGCGCGATCTGGCCGTGGGTGTATCTGAGCTGGTTTTTGAAGATACAGACATTTTTCGAGGCGGGTTCCCGGATGTGGAGGAGCGCCTTGCAGGGCTTCTCGCACAGCCCGCGTTCCTTACTGATCTGAATGAACGGCTGGAAGGGTTGGCAGAGGTATATCAGGAGGATTCCAGCGTTGTGCTTTCCCATCTTTATCGTCCGGATAAGGTGCTTGCGCAGTTCCAGAAATTTGCGAAAGAGGCGGTGCCTTATCAGGCCAGAGACGGGTTCACCTGGCAGGAGCATGACCGTTTTATTACACAGGATGAGATAGACGCTTTTCTGACCGGCGGCGGTCCTTATTCCGATGGGCGGCTTTCTACTTATGCGTATTTTCTGCAGGAACACAGTGATGGAGAAAAAGCACAATTTTTAAAGGAGCGCTACGGAACCGGAGGAAGCAGCCACGCCCTGTCTGGCGCGGATGATTCCCACGCGGATTACGATGCCAAAGGACTGGTGTTAGCGCGGGGAAGCTACGGTTCGCCTTATGCTTCTGTTCTCCTGAAATGGCCGAAGGTAGCCCAGCGAGTGGATTATCTGATCAAGCAGGAGAAATTTTTGAAGCCTACGGATTATTCCAGAATGGCCTATTATGAACGGGAACAGATGGCAGGCCGTGTGATCCGATTCTATAACCGGCTCCCGCAGGAGATTGCGCGTCCATTCCAGGAGGGCTTCTTCCCGGATAAAATGAGGGAAGAACTGACGGAAATCCTGTTGGATGGGGAGAAAACACAGGAGCTTCTTTCGGAAATGAATGAAGCGTTGGCGGCGTTGCCGCTTGATTTTGACCGCTATGAGGAACGGGCGCAGGCTTTGTCAGAGCTGATACAGTATTCCGAGGGAACCTTTACGATTTTCCCAGAGAAAAAGAACGAAGTGGAGTTCGTTTCCGGGCATCAGATCAGTATTTTTGATTTATTTGGGATGGAAAATCAGGCAGAGCCTGAGCTGACAGCGGAAACAGAAACAATGCCGGAGCCAACAAGTGAGTTGGCGGCGGAACCGGAGCCGATAGAGGAAGCGGAGCCGACAGCTGATATGGAAAGCAGTGCGGAGCGCCAGATAGAGGAACCAGAATCGGACGCAGAGATAAATACCAGTGTGGAGCAGCAAAGTGTGAATGCGCCGAAAGGCCAGCAACTGGAACCGGAAAAGCCGGAAATCGTTGCACGGTATCAGTCTACCTCTGCTATGCAGGATGGATATGTGGAAAATATCGCTATCCTGCAATATCCGAACGGCAGCTTTTATAACCATTACGGATATGATGAGGAGCGTGGTATGGGTGCTGCTGGTGCAGGGCCGTTTGATACCTTAGAGGATGCAAGGCAGACGGTGCTTGCCCATCGGCCAGATGCTCAGGAGGTTTTTGAGCAGGCGGTAGAAAAATCAGAGCCTGCGAAACCGGAAAGGAAGGAGCTGCAGCCATTGTCGCAGGATGCCGTCGATGAATATAATTCTATCAAGGAGAGGTATCCCAATTCTCTGGTAGGGTTTGAACAGCATGGACGGTATGAGTTTTACGGTGAAGATGCAAAACTGGTATCGCAGATATTGGGGAGCCGCATTTTGGATAAAGAGACAGCAAGCGGCGTAGTTCCTGTGACCGGATTTCCTGCAGGGCAGTGGGTTTATTATTCCAAACGGCTGTGGAGCAAAGGAGAGAATGTTTATCTTGCCGGGGAGCGTGAGGACGGTACCCACGAAAAGGTGAAATATCTGAGCGGAAAAGAATATCTTCCGCTGGATGCTACCGTCCATATCGACGGCAGAGAGTTTCGGGTGGATACCGTAGATTTCCAGAGAGAAATGGTCAGCCTGCAGGATATGACAATGGCCAGGGAAGCAAGGTATCCGATCTTTCGGAATGAGTCGCTTGATTATATCCGCGCCCTCTATGAAGAGGAGGAGCCGGTCTTTGACTTTGATACGGAAAACCGCGTGGCGGAGGCGATGGAACATGTCGGTGTGAGCCACGAGGATTTTTCCGGGGAGCAGATGGATGTGATCTACGATGCTGCCTTAAAGGAGCTGGAACTGGAACCGATGTTAAATCCGGAGTTTTCTCCGGCACAGATGCAGCTGATCGCAGATGTGGCGGAGCGGATGAAGGCAACGGAACGGGCTGCTTTTGATGGCATGATGGCACCGCTCACCGGACACACCATGACGCCGGAGGAAATCAATGCCCTGCGGAAAGAATACCATTTCCCCCTGGATTCCTTTGAACAGCTGGAATCGGAAAGTGAGCAGGAGGTCGTGACAGAGACAGGGCGGCAATCGGACACACAGAAGCAGGAGCAGGAACGGAGGGAGCCGCGGGAAAGGATTAACTTCCGCATTACGGATGGTGATCTAGGAGCCGGAGGTCAGAAAGCAAAATTTCAGGCCAACATAGACGCGATCCGCCTGTTAAAGCAGCTGGAAACGGATGGCCGGCTTGCTACCGCACAGGAACAGGAAGTGCTTTCCCATTTTGTCGGATGGGGCGGTATTCCGCAGGCATTTGATGAAAACAATGACCGCTGGGCAACGGAGTATGCGCAGGTGCGGGAGCTGCTGACACCGGAGGAATACCGGGAAGCAAGGGCGTCTACGCTGAATGCTTTCTACACCTCTCCCACTGTGATTAAGGCGATGTATGAAGCCCTTGGAAATATGGGCTTGCAGCAAGGAAATGTGCTGGAGCCTTCGTGCGGCGTCGGTAACTTTATGGGACTGGTGCCGGAACAGATGGATGGTTTAAAAATGTACGGCGTGGAGCTGGACAGTATTTCGGGTCGTATCGCGCAGCAGCTTTATCAGAAAAACCAGATTGCTGTGCAGGGCTTTGAGACGATGCAGTTTCCTGACAGCTTTTTTGACTGTGTGGTCGGCAACGTGCCGTTTGGAAATTATAAGGTGTTAGACCCGAAGTATGACCGGCATAATTTTATGATCCATGATTACTTCATTGCAAAAAGTCTTGACCTTACCCGTCCGGGCGGCGTGGTGGCTGTAGTCACATCAAGCGGCACCATGGATAAGCAGGACAGTTCCGTGCGTCAGTATTTTGCAAACCGTGCAGACCTGTTGGGGGCAATCCGCCTGCCGGATAATGCGTTTATGCGGAACGCAAATACAGGCGTTGTAGCGGATATCCTGTTTTTCCAGAAACGAGACCGGGCGTCCTTAGAGCAGCCGGATTGGGTGAACCTGGGGCAGACAGCGGAGGGGTATACGATCAACTCCTATTTTGTCAGCCACCCGGAAATGGTGCTTGGAACCCTGAGCACAGAGAACACGCAGTATGGCAGGCAGGAAACGACGGTCAAGCCCATCGAGGGCGCAGACCTTGGCGAACAACTGAGGGAAGCGGTCAGCCATATTCAGGGAACGATTACAGAGGCAGAGCTGGATGAGTCGGAACTGGATGGTGTGGATATGTCCATTCCTGCAGACCCGAACATCCGGAATTTCAGCTATGCCAACGTAGACGGAAGAGTTTACTACCGGGAAAATTCCAGAATGAACCTGATGGAGCTGCCGGCTATGACCACTGAGAGAATCCTTGGCATGATTGAGCTGCGTGACACGACACAGGCTCTGATCAATATGCAGATGGAGGATGGCAGCGATGCACAGGTAGGTGCATTGCAGCAGAAATTAAATCAGCAGTACGATGCGTTTACCGCACAGTACGGCCTGATCAGCAGCAACGCGAACCGAAGGGCTTTTTCTCAGGACAGCAGCTATTGCCTTCTGGCATCTTTGGAGATGCTGGACGAGGAAGGGAACCTGAAGAGGAAAGCAGATATTTTCAATAAACGCACCATCCGGAAAGCGGAGCCGGTAACAAGTGTGGATACAGCGAGTGAAGCGCTTGCGGTTTCTATCGGAGAACGGGCACGGGTGGATGTGCCGTTTATGGCGCAGCTGGCAGGAAAAAGCGAGGAGGAGATTACAGAGGAATTGTCCGGTGTGATCTTCAAAAATCCCCTGACTGACGGATGGGAAAGCTCAGATGAGTATCTGTCCGGTAACGTGCGGGAAAAGCTGAAAATTGCCAAAGGTTTTGCAGAGAGCCATCCGGAATTTGCGGTCAATGTTGCATATCTGGAACGGGTGCAGCCAAAGGATTTGGAGGCATCGGAGATTGAGGTGCGGCTGGGCGCTACCTGGATTAAGCCGGATTACATCACGCAGTTTATGGCGGAGACATTCCATACACCGCACTATCTGGTTGGGCGGAGTGTGAATGTCATTTATGCCGCGGTCAGCGGCCAGTGGAATGTCACCGGCAAGACACAGGACTATGGGAACCCACTGGTTAATTCCACCTATGGCACGATACGGGCAAACGCTTATCGTCTGCTGGAGGATGCGCTGAACCTGAAAGCCACAAAAATCTATGATACGGTGACGGATGTGGACGGCAGTGAGAAGCGTGTGCTGAATAAGCAGGAGACGATGCTCGCCCAGCAGAAACAGGAGATGATTAAGGAGGCGTTCAAGGAGTGGATTTTCCGGGATATGGACCGGAGAGAGGAACTGTGCCAGACTTATAATGAACTGTTCAACAGCATCCGACCCCGTGAGTATGACGGGAGCCATATTCAGTTTGTCGGGATGACGCCGGAGATTACGCTGATGGAGCACCAGAAAAACGCTGTGGCGCATATTTTATATGGAAACAACACACTTCTTGCCCATTGCGTTGGTGCAGGCAAAACCTATCAGATGATTGCGGCCGGGATGGAGAGCCGGCGGCTGGGGCTGGCGCAGAAATGCCTTTATGTTGTACCGAACCATCTGACGGAGCAGTGGGGAAGTGATTTCCTGCGGCTGTATCCTGGAGCGAATGTGCTTGTGGCGACAAAGAAGGATTTTGAACCGGCAAACCGGAAGAAGTTCTGTTCCCGGATTGCCACCGGGGATTACGACGCGATTATCATCGGACACAGCCAGTTTGAGCGGATTCCTCTGTCAAGGGAGCGACAGGTTGCTACGATTGAGCGGCAGATCGACGATATTACCTTTGCGATGGAAGAAGCGAAGCGGGAGGAAGGTTCCCATTTCACGGTCAAGCAGATGGAGCACAGCAGAAAAACGCTGCAGGTCAGGCTGGATAAGCTCAATAACCAGACGAGAAAGGATGATGTCGTCACATTTGAGCAGCTGGGCGTGGACAGACTGTTTGTAGATGAGAGCCATAACTATAAAAATATGTTCCTTTATACCAAGATGCGGAACGTAGCCGGTATTTCGCAGACGGACGCACAGAAAAGCTCTGATATGTTTATGAAATGCCAGTATCTTGATGAGATTACGGGTGGCCGGGGCGTGACCTTTGCTACAGGAACACCCGTCTCGAACAGTATGGTCGAGCTTTATACGATCATGCGGTATTTACAATATGACACCCTCCAGAAGATGGGCCTGGGTCACTTCGATTCCTGGGCGGCGGCATTTGGGGAGACAGTGACGGCGATTGAATTGTCGCCGGAAGGAACGGGCTACCGTGCGAAAACGCGGTTTGCCCGTTTTTTCAACCTTCCGGAGTTGATTTCCCTATTTAAAGAGAGTGCGGATATTCAGACCGCCGATATGCTGAAGCTGCCCGTTCCGGAGGCAGAGTATATCAACGTGGTGCTAAAGCCCAGTGAAATTCAGCAGGAAATGGTCAGCAGTTTTGCAGAGCGGGCAGAGGTCGTGCGCGGGGGCGGTGTAGATTCCAAAGTGGACAATATGCTCAAGATTACGAATGACGGACGTAAGTGTGCGCTGGATCAGCGGCTCTTAAACGATATGCTTCCGGAAGCGGAGGACAGCAAGGTAAACCGCTGTGTGGACAATGCCTTTTCGATCTGGCAGGAAACCACACCAAAACGTTCGGCACAGCTGATTTTTTGTGACTTATCGACGCCAAAAGCGGATGGCACCTTTAATGTTTACGATGATGTCCGGGAAAAGCTGGTGGCAAAAGGGATTCCGCGGGAAGAGATTGCCTTTATCCATGAAGCGGGGACAGAGACGAAAAAAGCAGATTTGTTTGCGAAAGTCCGCGCCGGGCAGGTGCGGATTCTGCTTGGCTCTACTGCAAAGCTGGGAGCCGGCACCAACATTCAGGACAGGCTGATTGCACTGCATCATCTGGATTGTCCGTGGAAACCGTCTGACCTGGAACAGCAGGAAGGCCGTATTCTTCGGCAGGGTAACCAGAATGAAAAGGTTCAGATTTTCCGGTATGTGACGGAAGGAACCTTCGACGCTTACATGTGGCAGCTTTTGGAGAATAAACAAAAATTCATTTCACAGATCATGACTTCCAAATCGCCGGTACGTTCTGCAGAGGACGTGGATGATACGGCGCTCTCCTATGCGGAGATTAAAGCGCTAGCTACGGGCAATCCGTATATCAAAGAAAAGATGGATTTGGATATTCAGGTCAGCAAGCTGAAGCTGATGAAGGCGAACCATACCAGTCAGATTTACCGTCTGGAATCTGCGATTGCAAAAACCTATCCGGGGCAGATTGCAGCGACAAAGGAGCGCATCGCGGGATTAAAGGTAGACCAGAAGGCGGCACATCAGGTGCTGGATTTGGATAAGGAGCAGTTCAGCATGACGGTGGGCGGTAAGGTTTATACAGACCGGAAAGAAGCAGGCACGGCGCTTGTCGCCGCCTGTGCAGGGCTGAAAGCGGTTCATACTTCCGGAGTAATCGGAGAATATCATGGCTTTTCTATCCAGGCGAGCTATGACAGCTTTAACCAGAAATACATGATGACAATCAAAGGTCAGTGCAGCTATACGATTGAAGCAGGAAAAGACCCGTTGGGCAACCTGCAGCGTATCAACAATGCGCTGGCGGGTATTGATAAGAAACTGCCGGAGGCCGAAGAAAAGCTGGAGAATTTGCAACAGCAGCTAGCCAGTGCACAGGAGGAAGTCAGAAAGCCCTTTGCCCAGGAAGCGGAGCTTGCGGAGAAAACCGAGCGGTTAGCGAAACTAAATTCGCTGCTCAATATGGATGAGCACGGTTCCTCTGATGCCCTGGGGGTAGATGAGGAAACCGTGGAATCAGCGGAAACAAAGGATGCAGCAGTGGCGGACAAGCCGAGACAAACGGTGTCCTATGGAGGGCGTGTTGAGGAAGAAACCCGCAGCGCAGACAGGGAGCGCAGACCCTCTATTTTGGCAAAGCTGAAGGAGAAGCAGGAGCAGGCCGCCGCCAGACCGCGCATTCAGCCGCAGACAAAAAAGAAACAACAGGAACTGTAAATACTTTCCCGTCAGAGCGGATGGAAACTCTGGCGGGATTTTTAAAGGAGAGGACGATATGGAAACATGCTTGAACTGACCCCAATTACCTTGCGAGAAGCAAATGCGTTTGTACAGTCCTATCACCGGCATCACAAGCCCTCCCAGGGCCACAAGTTTTCCATCGGAGCGATGGAGGATGGGCATCTGGTGGGCGTGGCGATCTGCGGCAGGCCGGTGAGCCGCCGTATGGATGATGGCTTTACGCTGGAGGTCAACCGCCTTTGTACGGATGGGACGAAGAACGCCTGTAGCATTTTATACGGAGCCGCTTACCGTGCGGCAAAGGCGATGGGATACCACAGGGTGATTACCTATATTTTAGAGAGCGAATCGGGGACATCCCTGAAAGCTGCCGGATATCTGTGTGAAGGCAGGGCCGGCGGGCTGGAATGGAACGGGGAACGGAAACCAAAAAGTGAGAACCAGTACCCACATGAGATGAAAACGCGGTGGGTGAAAAATATCAAACAGCAGGAGGAGAAAATGAATGGCAGGTAACCGGGAAAAGCAGCTACAGGAGATTACGGAGCGTCTGGAACAGGGTGTAAAAGACCTGTTCACGTCGGAGCGGTATACGGAATATCTGCAGACGATGTCGCAGTTCCACAGCTACAGCTTTAACAATACGCTCCTGATTGCCATGCAGAAGCCGGATGCGACATTGGTAGCCGGGTACCAGGCGTGGCAGAAAAAATTCAACCGGCATGTGAGGAAGGGAGAAAAGGGCATCCAGATCATTGCCCCGGCACCCATCCGGGAGAAAGAAATTCAGGAGAAAGTCGATGAGCAGACCGGCGAAGTGATTTTAAAGCCGAATGGACAGCCGGAGACAGAGGAAGTTGTTCACGTCATTCCGCGCTTTCGTGTTACGACAGTATTCGATTTGAGTCAGACTGACGGGGAGCCGCTCCCCGACCTGGGCGTGGAGGAGCTGACCGCTAATGTGGACAATTTCGATTTGTTTATGCAGGCGATTGAACAGGCTTCGCCGGTTCCGATTCGATTCGATGAGATCTCCAGCGGCGCAAAGGGCTATTATGATAATGGCTCCAAGGAGATCGTGATCCAACAGGATATGAGTGAGAGCCAGACATTAAAAACGGCAATTCATGAGACTGCCCACGCAAGGCTCCATGACCGCGACAGGATGCAGGAGGAAGGCATCCAAAAAGACCAGATGACTAAAGAGGTCGAGGCCGAGAGCGTGGCCTACACAGTCTGCCAGAGCTTCGGCATTGATACGTCCGATTATTCCTTCCCTTATGTCGCAGGATGGAGCAGCGGCAAGGATATGAAGGAGCTTCGTTCTTCCATGGATACCATTCGTCATACGGCATCGGAAATGATGGATGAGATTACCGAGGCAGTGCGGAAGCTGCAAAGGGAACAGATGCAATATACATCGGTGGAGCTTTTTGGAACACCGGCTCTGTTTGACATGGGGCGCATTGCGGATGAAGATATTCCGGATGGTTTACACCGGTATGACCTGAGAGGCTCTGACAACGATCCGGGCATACCTGTTACGGTAGAGAACCATGTGGTTGTAAACCATGCTGCTACGGTTTTAACGGCGTACCGACTGCCCATCCCGGAGAGGGGCTTCCTGCGGCTGGGAGAAGAATTGAACTTCGGCAGTGATGGGATGATTTCGGTACAGGATTATCGGCAGATCACAGCAGGTCTTTCTTCATTTGATATGGAGCAGCGGGTGCAGAATGCTGTTATCCGCTCGAATGAAGAGCTTGTCTATTCCGAAAAAGCATACTGCTATGCAATTTTCCAGATTGACGGACAGGGAGACGGTAGGGATTACCGTTTTATGAATCTGGATTTTGTAAAGAAGCATGGCATGGATGTAAAGGGGAGTAACTACAATCTCGTCTATGGTGGGGCGCTGCAGCAGCAGGAAACTCTGGATTCGCTTTATATAAAATTTAATGTGGGGCGCCCGGATGATTTTACTGGACATTCCCTCTCCGTCAGCGATGTGATTCTTTTGAATCGCGGCGGCGAAGCAAAAGCCTGGTATGTGGACAGCATCGGCTTCACAGAGCTTCCTGATTTTGTACAGGAGCGAGAAGCCCTGTTGAAGCAACAGTCCAGGGAGGTGACGGAATTCACAGAAGAAATTGACCTGGATGGGCATGAGGGAATGTGGCACACTTCCGATCAGATCGAACTGATGGGTGAAACCATCTATCTGATGGAGCACAATGAGTTCGGAAGTGATGTGGCCAAGGTTGCTGTAAACGGGAAAGGTGAAGTTGTGGCAGAGGATTTGTGGAATGGCTTTGACGAGGGCTTCCATGAAGCAGCAGCCGAGCATTTTGCCGCAAAAGGGATGGAATATAAGCGGCCAGAGCAGGCCGTCACCGCGCAGGAGGCAGCAGTGAGCGCTATAACGGAGAAGGGCGAGGAGGCAGAGATAACGGAAACTGAAAATTCAGAGCCGCCGAGAGGTGAGAAATCGGAAGAAAAAGAAGTTCTGGAATCAACGGAAGATACAGCGCAGGGCGGTAACGTGCCGCTTTATATGGAAAACGCTGCTTATGCTCGTGAGCATGGGGAATTGAAACAGTACCGCCATTCCCGGAATGAAAATTTGGTTTGTCGGAGAGCAATAGAGCAGTCAATTTCTGAAAATTTTGATGGGATGCATTTAAAAAACGGCTCAGTAAAGCCGGTCATAGAGCAGTTTGGAATAGAGCGTTTGACCTATATCCTGGCCAATACAATCCAGCATAAATCATGGGATCGCCGTTTTTCCACGGACAACAGAACGTGGGCGCAGACGGTTCCCATGATGGCAGAAAATACAGATGCCTTTGGCTATGACAGGACAGCCGAGTGGGTGGTAGAGAGCCATCCTGCCGTTCTGGATGGCTTTATCAAAATGTTCCGGCAGGAGGTGTTGGAGCAGAGCCGTGAAGCGGAACAGGTCGAATCAGCTGAAAAAGCTGCAGCGTCAAAAGAAAGCCTTTCCGAAGGTGAACGGGATGAAGCCCCACTGACCGCTGATGAGATTACCAATTTTAAAGAAATCAGCAGAGAATATTTTCCACATATGAGAACCGCGGAGTATGTCTTTTCCTGTGATGTGCGTGGGGAGCCGGATGTGCTGACCTATGAGTTATCCCAGCATGATGATGGAGAGAGCTATTCGCTCCATACGCAGAACCATGATATATGGGATCGCATGAGCCGGAAAGAACTTGATAAATTGGAGTTCGCGGTAGGCCGCGAGGTCACATTTGCCGACTGGGAGAAAGAAATTGAACAGGCCGATTCCGCTGACGCCCTTCGGGAAGTCCAATATGGGATGTGGGAGGCGGAAAATCTCAATCTATCTGATGAGCAGCGGGAGCGGCTGTATCAGATGATCGAGGAGAAAGAAAAAATCTATGCGGAGCCTGAAAAGGGAGAGACTATTGAAGAAAATGATTTAGAAAAAACAGACACACAGGAAGAACAGCAGATTGCTCCCGTTGCGCTGATTTCTGACCGGACGGAGCCGGAGGTTTCGCTGCACGGGCATAGTATGGCAGATATTGAGGAAATGGTCGTTTGCTTTGCTCAGGCGCAGATTGATGATATGGGGATGCAAAATGAAGTGCAGATTCATGGGGCAAGGGTTTATGGGAGCCGCAGCCGCGAAGGGCTTTATACGGATGCGTCGGATGTGGACGTGGTGCTTTCCTATTCCGGCAATATTCGGGAGGATGCACTTTTTGACATTTTGCATGAGAGCGGTTTATCCATATCCGGGATTCCGGTTGACATTAACCCAATTTCAACGGAGCAGACGGGAACCTTGGAGGATTACCTGAAATCGGCGGAGCAGTATCTGGATGAAAAGAGTGTAGTTGCAGTAGAGCAGAAAGCGGATACAGCAGAGCAGCAGGCAACGATCCACTTTTATGTGGCTGAGAGTATGGAATTTCCGGTTCTCGGTGAGTATCACGAAAATGTTGGGAGTCTCAAAGAAGCAATAGCACTTTATGAGCAGATTCCGGCGGAGCGGATGAATGGCATTAAGGGGATTGGCTTCACACTGGACGATGGGAGTATGTATGCTGGGATGCCGTGTGAATTAATGTCAGCGGGAATTGTCAGCCGCGACATTGCAGAAGATATTCCACATTTTAAGGAAAGCCCTCTGGTGCAGGAAGCGCTGTCAGAATTGGAAACCGTTTATCAGCCGCCGGAGAAGGTGGAGCCGATACAGAATCAGCAGGTTGTAGAAAAGACTGAAACAATCCCAGCGGATTCCAGCAAGCCGACGAAACAGCAGAAAATTACAGAAAAACCTGGGATGGTTCCCACAGAAATCGGAGAACGTAGAAACCAGCCAGAAAATGCAGCGAAAGTTGCTTCCAGAGATGCAGATTTGAGACAGGAGAAGCCAACCGGCCGGAAAGAATCGGTTTTAAAAGCCCTGCGGGAGCGGCAGGCAAAGATTAAAGCCTCAGAACAGAATACACAGAAAACGAAAAATCAGAAGCATAAGAAGGGAGAACAGGAATTATGAAGGCAGTCACATTTGAACAGGATGAATTGTTGGTTATGGCGATGTTCCAGGAGAGCAGCAGGGGCGTAACGATGGAGCGAATTGCGGAAATTATTCCCTTTGTCAAGGATGATATGGAGGTGTACCCTTTGGTTGTATCGACACTGGAAAAGATGAAGCGGCTGTCGGATACGGCATTTCAGAGCTTGGATTTGGAGCCTTACAAGGAGGAGCCGGAGGACAGCGCATGAAGACGAACCAGTTCGCTGTCTATCAGGTAAAGGCCGGAGTGGAAACAAAAGATTTGCGTTTCCGCTCCTACGCCTATGCAAAGGAACATAAGGCTTCGATTACGGTCAAAAATTATGAGCAGGCTTACTTGTCTGTTCTCCTTCCAACGGACACGCCGGAGACAATCTGGCAGCGATTGAAGAAACAACCCAAAGCACTCAGAGGACATTCCATCGGGGTCAGTGACGTGCTGGTACTTAATCAGAACGGCGTAGTCACTTCGTATTATATTGATAAAACCGGGCTTGTGGCATTGGTTGGATTTATCCGACAAAATTCATCCGGTACGCTTGTCACGATAGATACAGAAGAGTTTCAGGTGGAGGGACGGAACGGGACATGGATGGCCACCGATGAAACACAAGTGGATGGAAAGCAGTTCTTTCTCCTGGAAAGTGAAAAATATCGGGAAAATGCGGACTTTATCATTGTAGACGAACAGGGGAAATTCATTTGTGAGAGCCGCAGCGGATTTGACGATGCAGCGCTTCAGAGGATACGGGGTTATCTCAATCTACCGATTTCTCCCCAACTGACACCGCCACCCATGCAAAAGCCGCCGATGGAGAACTGGCAGAAGTATTATGAGAATGGCGAGTATCTCCGCGCCGCCGAGATTACAGAAGAGCAAAACTACAACATGATTGATGGCCGCATCAACAATCTGCCAACGCCGAGGGTGATTGGCGGGCGTATCTCCGTGCTTGATCGTCTGAAAATCAAACAGGCGGAGATTATGCAGAAAAACGGAAAGGCTGCGCCTGAATTGGCGATGGCGGAGGGTATGGAGCGAAACCGTAAATGACAGAATCGGGCTGTCCAACTTTTTGGTTGGGCGGCTCTTTTCTATGGTTAGGGTCTTGATTGACGGGGAAAAATTAGTATAATGGTATCAGACGTGAGGTGGGTAGATATGAAAGACAGTGAGTTGATCGGGAAGGTACATTCGTCTGTTTATCATCAGTGCCAGAAACGCGGTTATGCTGCGCCTGTAGATGTACTGATGGATGTCGGTGTACTGGATAAGAAGAAATACGAGGATTGGAGATTCGGCAGGATTCCATATCTGGAAGCAGTCTGCACCTGCAATCTACGTCAGCTTTCTTTTATCATGGCGCAGATATGCGCCTATGCAAAGAAAGCTGGTTATAAGCCGTCCTTCTGTTACTATAAACAATGGGGCAAGAAAAATGGGCGAGGGCATAGAGCGGTTCGCCCGCTGCGGTTCAGCAAGAGCGGCAATCCGGAAATTGAAAAAGCGTATGCGACGCATTATGTGGATTTGAAAACCATTGAGCGTCTGAAAGCGGAAGATTTACAAAAAGTTCAGGCTTCTTCAGCTTCAACTGACTTGTAAAAAGGCTTTTGGTGTGGTATCATGGAATCATCAGGAGAGAACCGTTCTTTCCGAGAAGAAAGACAGAAGCTACAAGACTATTGCAGAGGTGGTGATTCCTATGGGCGTAAAAGATACGACAACCGCAAAATATATGCAGCGGAATGAAATTTTTGCAGATGCGTTCAATTATTATGTATATGGCGGCAGACAGGTCATTGACCCGAACAGTCTTGAGGAACTGGATACACGGGAGATCGGTGTACCATATGGCAGCCCGGAAGATGTGGAGCAGCCGGTGCAGAGAATCCGCGATGTTATAAAGTCCGTTACGGCAATGACAAATAAAAAGATGGCCTTTCTGGTTTTGGCTGTTGAGAATCAAAGCAATGTGCATTACGCGATGGCTGTGAAGGATATGGTTTATGATGCCTTGCAGTACGCGAAGCAGGTGGAAAAGGCAATCGCGTCCCACAAAAAGGCGGGAGATTACAAGGGCGCGGACAGCGATGAATATCTTTCCGGATTTATGAAAAGCGATAAACTGATGCCGGTAGCGACGCTCGTAATTTACTTTGGGCCAAAAGCGTGGGACGGGCCGATGTCTATTCACGAGATGTTCGAGTTCGACGATGAAAAAATGCTTGCTATAGTCCCGGATTATAAAATCAATTTGATAGCTCCGGAGGCATTAAGCGATGATGATTTTGATAAATTCAATTCTTCACTGAAAGAGGTGCTGACTTTTATCAAGTATTCCGGAGATGCAGATAAGCTGGAAGATGTAGTTAATTCTGATGAAGGGTTTCAGCATCTTGGAAGAACGGAAGTAGATGTATTGAACGCTTGCGTAAATGCAAGTTTGACGATGGGTGAAAGTGAGGTGGAACTAAACGTGTGCCAGGCAATTCAGACGCTCAATCAGCGAGCAGAGGAAAAGGGACGAATTGAAACTCTCGTCCAGAACATTAAAAATTTGATGAAAAACATGGGATTGACTGCTGAACAGGCAATGAGTGTGTTGGATGTTTCTGAAAGTGATCGCAAAGCGATTGCGCCGAGATTCTAAGTTGGTCTTATCCGAAAAATCTTGTTGAGTAAATCTAAAGCTCCAGTCAGGGATTGTTGTTTCCCTGATTGGAGCTTTTCTTATGTGCACATATGCGCTTTAGAATGTTCGCGTGATTTTGCCTGTTCCTGGCCGAGGATGCTGTCCACGTTTGAGCAGACTGTACGCAACTCTTTCTGATAATCCCGGAAATAATACCAGGTATCTGTCTGAGCCTGCTTCTGAACGGTGAGCCTGTCGCGTTCTTCCTTTAAGACTTTCATAGTCGGGAACCGGCTGTCAGAGTATTGCGATTTCAGATATTTGACTGCGCTTTCGTACAGGCTAATCTCTGAACTATGCTCCTGTCGAAATTTCTTCTTGTTGCGGACTTTCAGCATTTGTCCATAAACCGCTTTGTTGGCAAGGTACTGGCCTGTATAATGTATCTTTTCGTTCAGAGCCTTTAACTGGCTCTCAGTATCCCGGAGTTCTTTTCGGGCGTCGTGCATTTTGGCGGTGACTTCCTCGAAGCTCTCCTGCAAATTTTCTCTGGTGCCGTATTCGTGCTCCTGGACATAGGCAATCGTCTTTGCCATCTGCTGTAGATTGGAGATTTTGACTTTCTGCGCGTAGGCGCGGCTCTGCTGCGCTTTCACGCAATCCTGAAGATCGACAACCAGACGCAGGTCGGACTTGATAAACAGGATCGTGATCGGGTCGCTCTCATCATACGAATCGGTGCCGGATGTTGGCTCTGCATCATTCAAAGTATTCTCTTTTGGAACTGTTCTGTTTTCTTCAACAGCCTTTGCATTCTCCGCAAACAGATTCAGCAAAAATTCTTTTTCATAGTGGGTTCCCAATGCCCTGCCGGTGATATTTTTATTCCGATCAGGATGGAGATAGCTGTACCGCCCGCGACTTTCGGTTAGGCGGATTTTGTACTTATCCATCAGGATGCTCTGGAACTCTTCTGGAAATTTTGCGGTTCTGGCGGCATCGTCAATGGCGTCACGGAGATATTGCTTCTGCGTTTGAAAAATCGTATTTCGGGGTGTAAGACCATCCGCAATGATCTGTTCATTGAGCTTGTCAAGATTTCTCTGGCCGCGCCGTTTGGCCTGATATTCACGATCTGTAATTTTGCGCTCGGATGGAGAGAGCAGGTCTACCTGATAAAGATTTTCCCGTTCGCAGATCTCCATCAGTGATTTCTGTAGGTGCTTAAGGTAATCTTTTGTCAGATGATGCTTATACCCGGCGCGGCTGTCACAGGGACGCTCCATAAAGTCCTGGAGTTCTACATCACACTTCCGCAGGCTGTTGATTACGATGTGGACATGAATGTTGCCGCTGCCATTGTGACCGTCCATGTGGGTGCAGACAAGCGCCTGGTGGCCGGGAAAGTTCTTTGCAGCATATTCCATGCCGATAGCCTGTGCCTGTTCTCCGGTCAGTCCGTGATCGTCCTTGTCCTTTGGGTCGAAGCTGATGATGTAATGATGCGATTTGATTTCGTCGAAGCTCTGATTTTTATGGTACTGCGCGTTAAGCATTTCGCATTCGATGTCAAAAGTCTCCGGATTGCAGTGGATGCCGTCCATCAGAAATTCTTCACGCAGCATCATATGTCCCTTTTCGTCTAACAGCGGCTTCATAGATAACTCGTCATGCTGGTATTTCAGATAATCCATTGCGGCGCTGTAATTGGCGCTTTTACTTGCGATGTGTTTCAAGATTGCCACGGTAATCCCCCACCAGCTTCATGGTTTCTTTCCGAAGTTCGTGTAGTTCTGTAATGCAGCCATTGATTTCCTCCTGCATGGCCTTGGAGCGCAGGCCGCCCATATGGAAATAGCGGGCGATCTGGTTCAGGTTATTCCCAATCTTCCCGTATTCGGTGGCCAGCTTCTGTATTTCCGAAATATCAGCAACGACGTTGTAAGTGATGTTCGGTTTCTCTTTCAAGGAGTATTTGCGGACATAGACGGCAACGGGATAGCCCGCCTGCTCTGCGTATTCTTTAATCAATTCGTATTCGATGTCACTGTAGCGCACCATCACCGGATGGTCGTGCTGCAGCGGTTTCTCTTTCTTTGGTCTTGCCATAAAAAATGCGCCTCCGTTTCTTTGGTGAGGGCATTTTCCCGCTGATGCAAAGCGTCACGGCTGCGACATGATTTCATGGAGCCAAACAGCAGAATCCTCCGGTTCTGCGTCAGCCGAGGGTATGGGGAGCGGCATCCCCATCAAGATATGCCATAGTGCGAAAAGCCACGAAGTGGGTTTGGAGTTACTATAGGCGAATCTTGCTCTCGATTTGTCAGCCCTTCGTATTTGATGAAAAAAACGGATTAGCCCCTCCTATTACGAGGACATGGCCGGGGTTTTTAGCAACATGAAAATGGCCTGAACTGCGGAAAATGAAAAAGAGCATGGAAGAAAAAAATCTTATTGCGAAATATTCCGAAGCTGTCCTCGTAATGAAAAGGGTTATTTTGTGGCAGCGGAAATATGGTGCAGCCACGGATCTGCGAAAGGGGGAAACGCAAATGTCTGCAAAAACTTTTAATGAGACTAATGGTTGTTCTTCTGATAAGAGAAGAATGCCGTCACGGGAGGAACTTGGAAAACTCGCCGGTGTGGATATAAGGAAAATCGACATTTCCCAGCTGAAGGATTTGGAGAAAGTGCATATAGACAGGAATCTACCAAAACGCGAACGCATGGCTGATTACATCCGGCAGATCGGGAACCCGTACTGTTATCGGAGTCACGGCATTGCTGTGAAAATTTCATTTGTCGGAAAGCGCACCCTGGAAGATTGCCTGTGTTCCTGTCTTCCGCTCGATGAGTGATGTGCTCCGTAAAAATTTCACAAATAATAAGAAAATCAACAAATTAAAGTGTTGACTTGCGGGCAAAACTGTGCGATAATGCTTCTGGGTCAAATCAAAAAAGTTTTCAGAAGCCATAGGTTTCCTGGTTACAGCCGCAAGGCGAGTAAATAAGGAGGTCTATGGCTTTATGTCTATTATTCAGGAACCAAATCTTACAGCAAAGTACCTTCGTATCTCACGGGACGATGGGGACAAGGCAGAAAGCGACAGCATCGGAGGACAGAGGAATCTGATCGACGACTATATCCGCCAGCATAAGGAATTGAAATCCTGCGGCGAGTATGTTGACGATGGATTCAGCGGAACAAATTTTGACCGGCCATCGTTTCAGCGTATGATCGAGGATGCCAAAAAGAAAAAAATCAACTGTATCATCGTGAAAGACCTTTCGCGTCTTGGCCGAAATTATATTGAGACCGGAAAATACATGAATCAGATTTTTCCCTTGCTCGGAATCCGGCTGATTGCAATCACTGATCATTATGACAGCATGGCAGAATCGGATGATGCCGACCAGATCATTGTTCCATTTAAGAACCTGATCAATGACGCTTACTGCCGCGACATTTCCATCAAGATACGCAGCCAGCTTGATACCAAACGAAAGAACGGACAGTTCATTGGAAGTTTCACAACATATGGATATCGCAAGGATGAAAAAAACAGAAACCATCTGGTGGTTGATGAATATGCGGCAGGCATTGTCCGTACCATCTTCCAGATGAAAAAAGAGGGCGTGAGCCAGCAGCATATCGCTGACCACCTGAACGGGATGGGAGTGCTGCCCCCGACAGAATATAAGCGGAGCTGCGGTATGAATTATAATAACGGTTTCCGCATTGGCGAAAATCCTGTGTGGAGCGCAGCCACTGTTACGCGAATTTTACGGAATGAGGTTTATACCGGCATGGTGGTGCAGGGAAAATTCCGGAAGATCAATTACAAGGTTCACAAACTTCAGGAGATTGGTGAAGACGAGTGGATCAGGGTTCCAGATATGCACGAGGCGGTCATTCCGCAGGAGACTTTTGATTGCGTACAGGAATTACTGGAACACGACACGCGGACAGCGCCGGAGGAAGAAGCTGTGAACCTGTTTTCCGGGATGCTTCGTTGTGGGGACTGCGGGCAAAATATGGTGAGGCGTGCAACGAAAAAAAATGGGAAAAAGTATTTTTACTATCATTGCTCTACCTATAAAAGAGGCGACGGCTGTACTTCCCACATCATCAGCGAAGAGAAATTGAAAACTGCTGTGCTTGGGGCAATCCGTGACCAGGTGGAATTGCTTGTCGAAGCAGAAACCATCCTTTCCGCGATTGGGAATCTTCCGGAAAAAAGGATTGGCGTAAAAACGTTGGATGGCCAGCTTGCCCAATTACATAAGGAAGAGGAACGCTATCTCGGGCTGAAAGCAAAGCTTTATCAGGATATGCAGGAGCACGTAGTCAGCGCGGAGGAATATGCACAGATCAGCCAGAGGTTTAAAAAGAAGATCGAAGATGCGCGCCAGTCCATAGCAGAAGTCGAAGCAAAACGGAAACGTATCCTCTCGGATGCCCGGCGGACGCGTCCGTGGATTGAGGAATTCAAAGCGTTCCAGAATATCGAATCGCTTGACCGTAGTGTTTTGATTTCTCTGGTGCGGGGGATCACAGTGTATGGAAAGGACTCCATAAAAATCGAGTTCCGATATGAAGATGAGATGATGGAACTGCTTGAATGTGCAACGGATGAGATTCCGGAATCAGACGGGATTCCGGCAGCGCGATGAATGGAAGGTGACTACGGCAATGAGGTGTGTCAGTTATACAAGGGCGGTTTCCAACAGACCGTCGATGTCCGGTACGCAGACAGAAAGCATCATGGCGCAGAACCAGCGGATACAGGATTTTACGAAAGCCCATGGATGGAAGATCGAGAAAAAATACTCTGACCGAAAAAAGGATGGGAATGAAGAAACAGCGTTTCTGGAAATGAAAGCGGATGGGATGGCCAGAAAATTTGATTGTGTGGTGATTGATTCCTTATACCTGTGCGGGAAAAAGATGACACTGGCTGCGGATTTATTTTCACTGGTGTTTCTGCCTGCAGGAATCCATTTCGCGGTCGTGGAAGACAATATTGTCTCTTCTGAAATGGATGCGAAGGATGCTGTTCAATATCTGCAAAAAAGAAGATCGGAATACAGAATAGCTGTGAGTACAGTAGGGGCAACGCGCAGGGCGGAGATGCGGCAGTATCCGAAATATGGATATCGTTATAACGGAGAGCAGATGGAACTGCTTGTGGAAGAAGAAACAGCAGCGGTCGTGAGGGAAATTTATAAACTGGCGGTTGAGGGCAACGGGGCAAAAAAATAATGGAAATCCTGAACGGCAGGGGGACAGAGTCACCGCATGAGTATTTTCGGCGGCTGGGATGGCCTGGTATCATGAAAAGCGAGCGTGAGGGGAAATGGAATATTTCGGAAATTAAAAAAATCCTTGCTAATCGACTTTATGTCGGAGAGTGGGAACGGACAGTGGGCGGTGAAAAAGTTATTGTGCCTTGTCCTCCCATTATAGACAGGGAAGTTTTTCAGATCGTGGACGCAAAACGTGCGAAGGACAGGCGTTTTGAAAAAAACCAATACGGCAGTCAAACGATTTTTACAAAGAAGATTTTCGACCAGGGAACAGGAATCCCCCTCTGCCTCCATACGCATAACCAGCTTCAGGTGAAGATTTACAGGATGACCTATCCGAAACCGTCGGAAGTCTCGTATGAGAAATCATGGATATTGTTTTCGGAAGTGGAAGAACAGGTGGTCTCGCAGCTAATGGCGGAACTGAAAAAAGCTGCGAAAGCTGTCAAGATGATCTCGTCAGATATGGGAATGGCAGTAAAAGAACAGCGTATCCGAAACATCCGGGAAGAAGCACAGAACGTTTTTGAAAAAATGCTCCTCCTGGAAGAGCAGGGACGTGTGGCTGGGAAATCCATTTCTTCTGGAGAAACTGCAGCTGATATTGTTTCAGCAGCATCAGAATCCCCGGATAATATCGACAACGATTTTTGGATGCTTGACCAGAAACTTAAAGCGGCGGAAGAACAGATTGCCGGGATTGAAAAAACGTTCAGCCGGGAGAATCCATGGATAAAGATTTTTTCAGACATTGACCTGAGTGGGGGACTTACAAGAAAAATCGTAAACAAAGCGATTGAGCGGATTGAATGCGTCCGATTTGAATTTGTGGAAGTACGCTTTTGTGAGCAGAAATGGTTTCGGAAGCTGCCGGGCGAATGGTTTTGAGGAGGATTGGCAATGGCAAGGAAGAGCAGACGTAAAAAAATCGAGGAAGTGAAAACAGAGGCCGTTTTCATTCCGGAGGTCAGCCGGGATGTGGCACAGTTCAGGACTGCAGCATATGCGCGTCTTTCTGTAGATAAGGGTGACGATGAAAAAATCGAGACACAGATTGAACTGATCCATCAATACATTGAAGGGCATCCGGATTTAACATTGGCTGACACTTACGTAGACAACGGATACAGCGGGACAAGTTTTGACAGGCCGGAGTTCAATCGTCTGATGGAAGATATGAAAGCCGGGAGGATACACTGTATCGTAGTGAAAGACCTGTCACGTTTCGGGAGGGATTTTCTGGAGACAGGATATTATCTGGAAACAGTGCTGCCGCATCTGAATGTCCGGTTCATTTCCATCAATGACGATTTTGACAGCAACAGGGAGAGTGACCGGAACAGCATCGCAGTACCGATCAAGAATATTATCAATGAGCTTTACGCAAAAGAAGCATCAAAGAAGCAGACTGTATATTTTGAAATGTGCAGCAAAAATGGGAACAGGACGATTGAGAGGGGAACGTTTGGCTATGATGTTGACCGGATAAATAATGTCCTTGTTGTGAATCCCCTGACTGCCCCTTATGTCCGGGTTATTTTCCACTGGTTCCTGATGGGCTACACGACAGGGATGATCGCGCGGCGGCTGAATATGCTGGGTGCGCGGACACCGTTTTATTATAAGGCGATAGAAGAAAGATTAGAAGTGCCGGAAACGGACCGTTGGACATATGACCGTGTCAGTACAATCCTCCGGAACCGGACTTATGCGGGTGATACGGTCTATGGGAAAAGACGGAAAATTCTGTATAAGAATGTGGATGCATACCATGCGAGACAGGAAGACTGGATCATCCATAAGGATACCCATGAGGCACTTGTGAACCGGGAAGATTTTGAAAAAGTGCAGGAGATGATGGACTCGACATCGAGAAAAATGAAAGCAGAAAAAACGGCACTGACAGAGCAGCGGGAAAAATTCACAGATTTTTTTCCGCAGAAAGTGTGCTGCATGGAGTGCGGCGGCACAATGTTGTACAGCCGGTATTCCAGGAGCAGATATTGTGAGGAATTAAATGGTGCGGTTTACTGGTGCAAGGGCAACGGCGTCTCAAAGGAATGCAGGCAGAAAATCCACGAAGATTACCTGAAGGCCATTGTGATGGATCAGATTCGGAACCTCGTGAAGACTGTATGCGATAAACGGAAGCTCCTGAAACAGATACAGTCCGGGCAGTGCAGTCCTGCCGTGGTTACTTCCCTCCGCAGGAACGCATCCAACCTTGCAGAAAAATTATCCCATACGGTGGAAGCGAGGGAAAGCCTGTACGAAAACCTGCAGGAGGGGATTATCGACCAGGAGGAGTACCGAATGCTGAAGGAACATTATATCCTGGAAGAGCAGAGCCTGAAAAAAGAGATTGCGGATGTGGAGGAAAAAAAGAGGGCGGTTATGCGGAAACTGGGACGCTGTCTGGAGCTTGCGGAGCATCTGGAAGAATTCATGGACAGGCAGGAGCTCGATCAGAAGATGGCAAGGGAATTTATCGACCGTATCTATGTAAGCTCCAGCGGGAAGATTGAAATCCGTTTTACCTGCGGGGATGTGTTTGCTGATCTGGCGGAACTGACGGAGGGCATTCAGTGACAATGTGGGGCAGTGGTAGTTCCTGCCCCGAAGGAAAAAGAGGTGAATGGGCATTATGAAACCTTTGAAACAGGCATTTTATCTGAGACTGTCACAGGCGGACGGTGACCTTGGGGTGGACAATAAGGACGAGAGCAACAGCATCGAGAACCAGAGACTTTTGCTGCAGACGTTCGCGGGATCACGGGAGGATTTGCCGAATGAAGCCGTGGAATATGTCGATGATGGGTACAGCGGCACAGATTTTAACCGTCCGGGTTTCGCCCGGATGCTTGAGGACGCAAAGCAGGGGAAGATCGACATCATTCTGGTCAAGGACCTCTCAAGGCTTGGCAGGGATTACATCGGTGTGGGCGATTACCTGGAGCAGGTTTTTCCGCTTTTGGGAATCCGTTTTATCGCGGTGAACTCCAACTATGACAGCAACAATTATATCGGGAAGACGATGGGGCTTGATATGAGCATTACGAACCTGGTGAATACGCTTTACAGCCGGGATGTTTCAAAAAAGTATACAAGCGCCCTGCAGACGAAATGGAGGCTCGGGATATGTACGGCGGGCAGGCTCCCATTTGGTTATAAAAAAGACCCCGAACAGAAAGAGAAGTGGGTGGTTGATCCGGAAGCGGCCGGATATGTCCGTATGGTTTTTGATAAGGCGCTGGCTGGATGGAGTACTTCCATGATCGCTGCCTATATGAATGAGCAGAAGATCCCGACACCCGGACAATACCGTCAGCTACATAGTGGGACAGGATGTTGGAACCGTAAAGTGACAGATGAGGAATGGTTGTGGGATGTACCGATGGTCTTGAGAACACTTCGGAATTATTCTTATACAGGCGCACTGGTACATGGGAAGACAAAAAAGGTGAGCGCTGGAAATAAGAGCCGCAGGAATGTCAGGAAAGAAGACTGGTTTGTTGTCGCGGATATACATGAGGGGATCGTTACCCCGGAAGAATTTGAGGAGGCACAGGCAGCAATCCGGCACACAGATATGCCACCGGCGCGTTTTGACAGTGGCTTCTCGCTTAAAGGAAAAATTCGTTGCGGTAACTGCAACCTTGTCATGGACTACCACGATGGCGTGACTCCGATTATCTACTGCGGGCACGCGATAGAGAGCGGGAAAGCGTCAAAATGTGATAAGACAAGACATAGAAGTCAGAGGATAGAGTATCTTGTCCTGCATTCCCTGAACCATCAGCTGCTGCTTCTTGGAACCCTTGCGGGGCAGCTGGAAGATAAAAAAACAAAGCATGGCGCTGGACTGACTGCGGAGACGAAACAGTTGAAAAAGAAGATTGAAATCCTGCAGGCTGACAGAATCCGTCTGTATGAAAGGTTTGCGGATGGGATGATTTCTCTGGAGGAGTATCAGACGGAGAAGACATCCGTTGCAGAGCAGCTGAAAACTGTTCAGGCGCAATATGACAGGCTTGCAAGTCTGGAACAGAAAGAGGATTCCATGATCGCAGAGATTGAAGTGGTACAGGGGCAGGCAGAGGAATTGATGTGTTATGGGAAGATGACAAGGGAGATCGCGGAAGCATTTATTGACACCGTGTATATCTACAACGCAAAGAGGGTTGAGATCGTGTTCCTCTTTGACGACCTGATCCGGAGGGTGACTGAATATCTGGAGCAGGAAGCAGGAGAAGAAGAAAAAATCTGAAGGTTAGCAACGGTATGTTTTTTTAATAAGGAAGGACGGGAGAGATATGACAACGAAGAATTTTATCAGTAAAGGTGTACTGCCGATAATGGCGTTTCTGTTAGTCGGGTGGCTTGGAAGCTACTTTTATATGGTAGATGGACAGATCATCTGGTTCCGATTTGCTATGCTTTTCGGCATTTTCGCAGGCATCCCGCATATGTTCCTGGTTGTCCCGAGAAATCTGGACATTGGCGGAACGGCAGGCATGGTGGTTGCCTGTGTGCTTGTTGGCGGGCTGATCGGTATTCCGGTTGCGGCATGGAAGTTTGTCCGTGCGGTTGGATATCTTGTTGGATTTCCCGTGAGCAGAGTGACGCAGAAGATAAGAGAAGAACGGTAACAAACAGGAATTGTGCCGGCTTCTGGCTGAATTCGGCACACCATTTATAAATAAGAAGGAGATCGTTATGAGGTATACAGAAATTAAGGAGTATCCAGCGGGATTACTGGAAGCAGTTGGGAAGTATGTGCATCATGAATTAAAACTTCAGACGGGACAAGACTTGTCAGACGATCAGATGCAGGGGCTTGATATGGTGCTGCATCAATTAAAAGAGCGGGAACGGATTGCGCTTCTTTACCGTTATAAAGACAGGATGACCTATCGCGAGATCGGGCAGAAATACGGTGTTACCAGATCGCGAATCGAGCAGATGCTTAGTAAATGCCTGCGTAAACTTGCGCATCCCAGCAGATGGGGCTATGTCGTCCGCGGATATCAGGGACAGACCGAGTATTTGAAAGCTGTTAAAAAAGAGGATGAAAATTGTTCCTGATGCTTCTTTGAGCAATCCTTTTGGTAGCTATTGAAATCTGAAATTTTATAAGAAAACGGAAAATAATAATTGAAAGAGATTGTAAAAAATGGTATGATTTCCTTGCGTGGCGAAAGCTGCGCAGGAAGCACCCATGACAGGGTGGTAGCCTCCCGAGCCAATGTAACTGTGGTTTAACCGGCTTGCCGGAATTACATAGGAAGGGAGGTGGCGTGTATGACAGCTTACGAGACTACAATGGTCATCTTAGGTATACTTGGTTTGCTTGTAGCCTTCGGCGGTTTGTTAATTGCGTTGCTTACCTTTCTCGATAAGAGAAAGAAGCGCAAATAAAAATGCCTCTCCTGTCTGCAAACGGGAGAGGCGGTGTCCGTTAGGACGCTAATCTGATCTTCGGGAGCATCCACTTTGGAGTGGGTGCTTTCCTTTACTAATAATATAACATCTGACGGCAAATAATTCAATAAGATTTTTAAAATTACGAATAGCAATTCTTCTGATGCAGATTTCCATGCAAAATATCCTGATGGATTAGAAAAACCTGTTTCCTCTGGCTAGTACGAGGCTGTTGCTAGTCAGGGTTTCATAACCCCAAATTTAAAATCTCACAAATAGAAAGGAACTTTTATAATCTAAAGAGTTGACTTTTGAGAGGCATTATGCTTTAATATTCACAGGGGGAAATGCCCCCGGAAGCTGTTTTTGACTGGCCAGGAATAAAACAGAATACATACGGATTTTGCTTCAGGAAAGGATGGTGGAGCAGGCAAATTGGCGGGCAGCAGAGAAAGCAAGGTGAAAGCAGATTTTTGAGATGCTTTCTTTTGCTGTTGACCTGGCAGAAAAGATAAAAAAGATTACGAATAACAAATTTATATTTTGACGCGGTAGTAGCTGGTCGTGTAAAATTGATGAATAGGAGACAGAGCAGATGAAAGTTATGGAAGCATTATATGATGGATTGCTTTATCCGGCGGAGCAGGTAGTGCCGGATACGCCCCGGTATCATGAGGCTGTAAAGGCGATACATGAGATCATGTGTGATTTTGAAGGAAGCCTTGATAAAGAAATCTATAAGAGAATTGATTCTTTATTGGATCTGGAGGCGGAATCAAGCGATATCATGGAAATGGAATTTTTTAAGTATGGATTGTCACTGGGGATGAAGCTGTCGCAGGAATCTGATGAGATGATCAAGAGACTTCTCTCGTGCAAAACCGATAAGGATATGATTGATCCGGATAGTGAAGTGATGATTGCCCCGCAGGAAAACATAGGGCAAACAATGGATGAGGCTGTGCAGTAACAATCAGTGTTCGGAAAACGGAATGGCATGAGTTCAGTATCTTATGCCTGTGTTAAAGCATTTGGGCGGTTCACCGCCCATTTGTTATGTGTTTATCTCCGGTGTGGGCTACTTAACACTGTTTCTTCGATTGTTGACAGTTACTCATGCACACACTTTTTTCGCTTTACAAGTTGGTCTTTGCTTCTTATAATAAGAAAAAACTACGAGGTGACCATTTATGGAAAAAGAACTTACACCAGAAGAAAAAGCAGCTGTGGAATTGGAATTTGACCGATATATGAAGGAAGCTATTCTTTCAGAAGGAAATAAACTTCGGGAAGAGGAAGGTTTGCCGCCGTTGACAATGGAAGAACTGCACGAGGCAGCAGGAAAGGCGGAAGAAAAAGAATAGATATGTTTGCGACTGTATAGGATTATCGTTGAGTACGATGAGACTTTGATGGATGGTTGAAATCAGTTTGAAATTGCGGTAAACTGTGAATCATATCATCAATAGAGAGAATACCACGATAGAAAGAGAAAACCAAAATGTCAAAATTTGATTTCAAGGGAAGTGGCATTTTTGCCTATGTGAATAACAACGATGCAGCAATCCAGCTTTTCGAGGATTATGATATTCCATATCACGAGATTACCAGAGGAGAGAACGAAGGTAAAATTCGGGTAAAGAGCCTGCGGGATGGTGATTATAGAGAGTTTATGCAACTCAAGGGTTTATTGGAAAGATTCGGCTATGCGGGGATTATGGATCATTCTGCTGTTTTCAGAGACGTAGATGATGAACTTATTTTTTGCTTCAGCCCTTATGATATGCCTATTGAAGCAATTGAGGAGAACGGAAAAATAAGATTCGAGGTGCCGAATGTACCTGGCTATGAAAGCGAAGTGAGATATCCTGGAATATATGGATATGGAACGGCCACCGCTGTGTTTATGAAAAGATGGTAGGGTATTTGAGAAAAAGGCGCAAAGTGAAATCGGAAGGATAATTCAGAATGGCCGTGTGGAAACCATACGGTCTTTTTTCTGTAAAGCTGCAGCGTTTATTGGGTGGAATGACTCCAATGGAATCGGCAAGGCGGTGCGTTAAATGGCGGCTAAATTTAAAGCGAGGGAAAAGGACGAGACAGGACTGTGGTTGTAACGAAATATACGATTCATAAGGACATAAAAAAACATTTACAGGCAGACAGACTCCGGATCGCACTGGTTGCTGACCTGCATAACAGGCCATATAAGGCTGTCATTAATGGGATAAGGAAGACATCGCCTGACATCATCGCTGTTGCAGGCGACCTGGTATTGGGGACGGAAAATAAAGTGACGAATCTGCTCCTGCAGAAAAATGCGCTGGGCTTTTTAGCGGAAGCATCGACCATTGCGCCGACGTTTTATTCTCTGGGAAACCATGAACGCTTTACAGGGGACGATGGTTCTGGAAACCGTTTTGCATTTATTGACATCATGCCAATTGTAAAGACCGGTGTGATCCTTCTGGATGATGCAGCCTTGCAGTGGCATGGAATAAACATCGGCGGGCTTTCATCTGCATCTGTCCATATACCAGTCCCGGAACGTAAAGAGGTTCCAAACTTAACATGGCTGGATGAATTTGACCGTCTTAAGGGCTTTAAGATTTTGCTCTGCCATCAGCCGGAATATTATCCGAAATATGTTCGTAAGACCAGTGCGGATATCGTCCTTTCCGGTCATGCACATGGTGGGCAATGGCGGTTTTTTGGACATGGTATATATGCACCGGGTCAGGGAATGTTTCCAGAATTGACCAGTGGGGTACATGAAAACAGGCTCGTCATCAGCCGCGGACTTGCCAATACGGCCAAAATACCACGCTTTTTTAACCCGACAGAGTTGGTGATAGTAGATTTGATGTGATTGGCAAGTGTGGTGTGATGCTGCAAGATTGAAGATCATAGAATTGGATGTGTTGTGCGAATGGGACAAGAATATTGACTTTGCAGACAGGATTGCAGACAGATATTCCGGTGCTATTCAGGCAATTTGCCAATCGGCTGTAAGAATATTAAAGAATTATCAGCGTAGATGGGGATTGACAAATTCTCTTAGAAGTAGAATAATTCCGATATAGACACATTTTCACTGCATATTGGGAGGAAGAAAAGTTATGGCAAGAAATATGGTTATCGAAGGCGATTACAAGGGGAAAAATCTTAAGGTTGGAATGATTGGCAAGGGGAAAGAGAAAACCTATTGTGCCTCGATAGTCTTGGGAGGATTTAAGAAAGATATTTTTTTGACACCAGACACAGTATCAATGTATGAAGTTGTTACTGAAGCCCACCAAAAGAGTGCAAAAAGCGGCGTTACAAAGGGATTAATTGGAGGAGCTTTACTTGGACCGGTCGGGTTACTTGCAGGAGGAGTATCCGGAAAGACGAAAGGCACTTACAATATTGTCGTTTCTTTTAAAGATGGCAAACGGTCGTTACTTGAAATTGATGATAATTATTACAATATGATTGTAGAAAAACTTGCCTTGTTGAGATACTGTGAACCAGAAGCTCCTGCAGAGCAGTCGGCTCAACCGGGAACCTCTTTTATCGAAGAAGAGCCTGTTAATAATGCTCCAAAACAGAGTTCATCCTATTCGGCAGCAGATGAGATTATGAAATACAAGAATCTTCTAGATAGCGGAGTTATCACAAAGAAAGAATTTGAGAAGAAGAAAAAGCAACTTTTAAAATAAGCATTTAGGAATAAGATAAATTATTCGAGATGAGCGCATACCTCTGCTTTTAATGTTCTTAAAAGAGTTACATAGAAATCAATGATTTTTTTAGTGAGAAGAGCTTTTTCATTCTTACGGAATATTACACAATTTGAAATAAAATAAACAAAAACTCCAACCAGATGCCATTTTGATAAGTGGCCGGATGGGGTTTTTATTTTTTCTGCCTTACAGCATTTGACGTACATAAATGAGACGTCGCTTTATTGTTTTTCATTCTCTGTTGGACTATCCAGATTGATGCGTACAACTTCGTTCGGGGTACACTGGATGATATTACATATCTTCGCAAGTGTCAGTATTGTAATATTCCGGTTATGGCGCAGTTGGTCTAATGTGCGTTTGTCAATGCCGCCAGTGAGCAGGTCATACTGCGATATGCCTTTTCTTTTCATGGTTTCCCAGAGCGGCTCAAAGCTGAACATCTGCGGCCATCCCCCTTTCTTCAAGATGTTCCCATTATAATTTTGTACAGGATGAAATTATAGGGTGAATGTATTCACCCATTCCAGTAAAATAGCATCGGGAAGGCGTTGTAAGAAATGCAACTGCCCTTTACGTTTAAGACTGCCAATTTTGCTTCTAAGACTGCCATTTTTTACGTAAGACTGCCAAAAAAGCCGTATAAAGTTCAAAAAAGCACGTAAGACTGTCACAACCATGGGGTAAGACTGCCAGAAAAATCCGTCCCAAAGGATGTGGAAAGGCGCGAAAACACAGGTTTTATGCGGCTCCGGCGGCTTTTTAACGTTAGAAGCACTGGCAGCGGTTATATGGAGCGGGTGCTGCCTTCCTTATTTTAGATGAAGGTGGTGCATGATAGGCATAGAACAGCAAATAGTCCACGAAAAGGCGAATGGAATCCGCCAAATGCGGACTGATTTTTGCTATTATACATACAGAAAAAATGGCTGTGTTCCTGCCATGATGCACAGAAGGTAAATGCACATGAAGGAGACATTCGGGAGCAGGCTTAAACAGTTAAGGCTGAAGAACAATTTAAAGCAACAACAGCTGGCAGCGTTGCTGGATGTAAATAAAAGAGCAATCAGTGCGTATGAAAATGATGACAGACAGCCGTGCTTTGACATCCTGATCAGGATAGCTGAGATATTCCATGTGAGCACGGATTATCTTTTGGGCTGTGATTCTAATACGACGATAGATGTGAGCGGGTTGACCGCTTTTGAAATCGGATTGATTTCAGAACTTGTTGCGGATATGACGGCTAAGAACAGGCGCTTGAAAAAACAGTGAAAGTACAAGGAATGTGGAAAGATGGAGAATAACCCGTATCAACTATATTCATCTGTAGAGCGGCAGCAGGTTGACTGGTTGTGGTATCCCTATATTCCCTATGGTAAAGTGACACTTCTGCAGGGAGACCCAGGTGATGGGAAGTCTACGTGTATGATACACCTGGCGGCAAGTCTTTCGACTGGTGGGAGACTTCCAGATGGAACATCTATACCGGCGGCACAGAATGTCATTTACCAGTGTGCGGAGGATAATGTAGGGGATACTGTAAAGCCACGGATGGAGCAGGCGGGTGCTGACTGTAGCAGGATCGCTTTTATATCCTGTTCAGAGAAAGAACCGCTGCGGCTGACGGACAAACGGATTGAGGAAACAATCCGTCTGCTTGAGGCAAAGCTGCTCATCATCGACCCGGTGCAGGCTTTTTTTACCCAGGACGGCGAAATGCACAGTGCAGTGAAAGCGCGTGCAGTGATGGGGAACTTGGCCAGGATTGCAGAGAAGTATAAATGTGCTGTTGTACTGATTGGGCATTTGAATAAATCAGCGGGAGGCAAGAACTTATACAGAGGATTGGGGAGCATTGATATTGCGGCAATCGCGCGGAGTGTGTTGATGGTTACGAGGGATAGACAGATGCCCGACATCCGTTATCTTAGCCAGATCAAATCAAGCCTTGCCCCTGAAGGCGGTTCGGTGGCTTTTATCATAGATTCTGATGTGGGATTCCAGTGGATCGGCAGATGTTCTGTAAGAGCTATGGATGACCGGATGGAATTGATGGAACCTGAACGCAAAACAAAGATATGGCGTGTGAAAAATATTATCCGCCTGATGCTGACAGCAGATGATGTCCCGTCAAATGCTGTGATTGATACGATGAAGAACTTAAATGTCAGCGAACGTACCGTGCGCAGGGCTGCAAAAGAAATTGGGGTAACGGCATACCGTAAGAGATACGTCTGGTACTGGAAACTGGAGCCGGAAAGCAGTGATGGAAATGAGTGAGAAAATCCGTGTGGCAGGATATGTTAAACTCGCAAAATTGTGGGAGAAACGCCGGGAACAGGCAGTGGCCTATCACAATTCGTATTATGAGGGTAAATTTGCCAGGTCAACGAAGTTCCAACTGGTAGGTGTTTATATTGATATTACCGGGAACAAACAGACTGCAAAGCGGCCGGAGATGGTACGGCTGCTTGGAGACTGCAGCAGCGGGAAAGTCCAGTGTATCGCTACGCAGACAAAAGCGTATCTCGCTGCAAATATGGGGGATTTCTGTTATCTGGTCAAATTATTGTCGGAGATAAACGGCGGAATCGACCTGATAACAGAGGACACGGATTATCAGATAGACACTGTTACAGATTTTGATGGGCAGAAGAAAGCACTGGTTGGAATGGCAGATGAATATATCCGGCTGAATCCGGACGATTACAGGTTATGGAAAACAGCGGTTACGGAGAACTTTCATGGAAAGGGCTGAGAAATGATGGATGGTAAGGAACCAAATGTTAGTGGATATGAATTGGAGCTGCCAGCCTGTGTGGAAAGGGACGAGCAAAGAGAGCGTTCAGATGTGTCGGAATATCTGGAAACCGAGCCTGAAGCGTGGAGAAACCGCCATGAAAACCGCGAAGAGAGAAAGCAGCGGACAAGGGAACGCATCCGGAATGCTTCAGCAGGGGATGCCGTTCTTATCAAGGCAGATGAGCTGTCGTTGGATATAGATGACAGTGAGCATAAAGTGGGCGTTTATGTCAGGGTCAGCACGGCAAGCGAAGAGCAGGTATCTTCCTATGAAAACCAGAAAAAATATTATACAGAGAAAGTGACGAGAAATCCCAAATGGGAGTTGGTGGATATCTATGCAGATGAAGGAAAATCTGGCACTTCGATGAAGAAGAGGACAGAGTTCTTGCGGATGCTGGAAGACGCAAAGAATAAGAAGATTGACCTGATCCTGTGCGCAAGTGTCTCGCGTTTTGCTCGGAACGTCGGTGATTTTGTCAATGAAATCCAGAAGCTGCAGACGCAGAATCCGCGCCATCCGGTCGGCGTATATTTTGAGACGGAGCATCTGAACACACTGAATCCGGATGCAGGAGTAAACCTGCAGGTACATGCGATGCTTGCTGACTGGGAATCGGCAAATAAGAGCCGCCGTATGATTTTATCCTACGACCAGCGCATCTGTACCGGCCAGTATCCGTTATCAGATTTGTTGGGCTATCGTCATACACAGGATGGCAGGCTTGTCGTAGTTGAGGAAGAAGCGGTGACTGTAAGATATATTTTCTTTGCCCGCCTTTCCGGCCAGTCAAATGAAGAGATTGCTGAGACCCTGACAGAGTACCGCAGGCCAACCTTAAAAGGCAGGACAGAATGGAACGCGGGGATGGTAGGCGCTATCATGCTGAACGAACGCCGCTGGGGTGATCTCATGGCAAGAAAAACAGTCGTGTTGAATTATAAGGAGCAGAAGGTTGTGAAGAACGAGAGGATCAGGGACGCGGCTTTCGTGGAGAAGCATCATGAAGGCATTGTGACACCGGAGATTGCCAGGGCTGTACATATGCTTTCTGCGAGCAGGCTGCGCCATACGGGAGTACCGGAAGTAGGAGTGATCCGCTCCGGGGGATTAAAAGGGTTTGTGAGTCTGAACCCGTCTTTCAACGGTATTGACCATGATACCATCCTGGAGCTTTCCCGCAGTGCTTATTCTGAAGACGAATATGAGGAGATCGAACATCGGTCCCGGATTATTAATGGGGAAGAACACAGCAGGATTTCCCATATGGATTTCACTGGTTACTATGTTCCTTACAGTGCATTCTTTATCGGGCGGGACACACCGACTCTGACGATCAGCCGCAGGCAGCTTAAGTTCAACAAAAAATGCTATGAACGGCTTGGAAGCTGTGAACGGATTGAGTTGCTTTACCATCCTTTGTTGCAGACGCTGGTGATCCGGAATAGTGATGGGGAAATGGGTTTTCCCTGGGTCAATGAGCATGGGAAATGGGTATCGTCATTTAACGGGAAAGCATTTTGTGAAGCAGTTTATGAAGAACAGGACTGGATCACGGATTATACGTTTCGCTTCCGTGGTATTACCCGTGCACGAGGGAACCGGGTGATCATGGCATTTTATCTTGATGAGCCGCAGATCGTGAAAACGAGGGCATCGCAGCTGGCTGCAGAATCTGTGGAAGCGGAGCAGATAGATTTGCCCTCAAGGTATATTCCAATCAAAAACAGTGAATTGGCAGCAAAAACTACACGCAATGGGAATGGAATGCTGTATCCGCTCAGGAAAAAGCGTGACAGCATTATCAATTCCCTTACGGCTTCTGATATTGAACAGGATGGGGATGTGGCAGTGAATCCGCTGATCGGAGATATACCGTCCCACGAGAGTATTGCTGAAGAAATGGAATTATTATTGATGTCAATGTGACAGGCGGGAGATTTGAAATGGAGAAGCTGGGACAGCCTACGAATATGACAGAAAGGTCTGAAAGCATGGAGACAGGAAAGAATAATAAAACGGCTGGGACATCAGCGAATGGGGAAACACCATCCGGCCAGTCTTATGGATATAACGATCAGGAATTAATCCGGGCGCTTGTAAAGTCAAGGCTGGAGCAGAAACAGCCGCTGGAATATGAAGATCTGGACGGTTATGAAATGCCGCCGCGGACTCAGTTCTCGATGCTCAAAAAGCCGGCGGTAAGCATTAAATACGGCAAATTGACATTCAATATGGCCTGCATCCGTCTCTTCGAAGGTGTGCAGTATATTATCCCAATTTATCATCCGCAGAAAAAGCGTATGACGGTAGTCATGTGCCAGGAGGAAGAATATGCTTCTGTTGATTGGGCGCGCATCCGGCAGAAAGACGGCGTGTGGGTTAATAAAGAAGTGACCTCAAGGGAATACGTGGACAAGCTCTATCGTCTGATGGGCTGGAATAAGGAATGTCGATATAAGGTTCTTGGCCGTGTGGCAAATTCAAGGGATGGACTTGTCCTTGTGTTTGATCTTGAGGAAGCTGTTATGTTTGAATCAAAATCAACGCAGTACGTGGATGAAAGAACAGGAGAAACGAAACAGAAAAAACAGCAGGTTATGTATTATCCGGAATATTATAAAGACCGGGTCGGCAAGTCCTATAACGATTATGTTTCTGCGAAACAGATGAATATATTTGAGTATCTTGAGGACTATGTTGGGAATACATATTCTGATTATAATGGAACGGAAAAAACTGAAAACTGGGAACAGGATAAAGCTGAAAAAGAAGATTTAAGAGAACAATCCAGTACTATTTCTGATGAGAAAAAAGGCGGGGAAGAAAGCAATTATAACGAAAAAAAATCCTTAAGCAAAACAGGATCGAACGATGATTTAGCATCGGAAAAATCATATAGCCAAATGGCTTTTGATGTTGCTCCGGCTGCACCTGAGGATGACAGAGAAATGAAAAAAGAGAATAACAGTTCTAATGGATATGCTCTCACGGTACAGGAAAATAATGATGTAAACGAAAGAACGGAAACAGAAGAAGTAAAACAAATAGACAGCAATAGTTATTACAGTGGGTGGAGATGATTTATCATGCACTGATAATTCCCTGCTGTAAAACTTTTGTGTTGATTCATAAGAGGGATAAAAGCTTTGGATGAAAATAATAATAGCAGTCAGGATTTAAAAATGTGGAACGGAAATAAACATTCCGTCCGTGTAGAGATTTCCATTTCTGGAAAAAGAAAAGAAATACATATTGGGAAAGATGTGGTGCGCCTGTTGAGAGCGCCGAAATACTTGTGTTTGAAAATAAATAAGGCGATGGATTCGATTGCGGTGATGCCGTGTCCAGGTAAAGAATATATGTCCTTTAAAGTACCGGATGGTATTTTGCTTGGTAAGCACGTTTCAATGCGAGTTGTAAGTAGTGCATTTGTTGAAAAAATTCTTGCGGTAAATGGTTATAAAAATAACAACACCTATCAGATAACCGGAACCTATTTAGAAAAAAATAATGCGGTGATTTTCAACATGGCAGATATGCGCCTTTTTAAAGAAGAACAGTATGCTGCAGCTAATAGCACGATGGGTGAAATAATGGAAAGCGGTTTGTGATGTGAGTTAAAATAGTGATGGTGACTGAATACATGCAGCTGAAGCGGATCAGCTGCTCATGGAATAGACAAATATATATCTGGTGGGGAACTGGCAACATATCAGATAAGTGACAAGTTCATAGGGGTAAGTGATTTAGGAGCTTTTGAGCAATCAGAAGCTCTTTTTTTGCGCCTTGCGATGGGGAATATTGCATTTTGAGAAAAAATCAGAAAAAAGTTGTTCCTCTCTTGACATTAGCAGGTCCCAGACCACTATTAACCCGTTACCTCCCTAGATACAATACTGGTAAAAGTC
>JAJPWX010000133.1 GCA_021205755.1 Lachnospiraceae bacterium
TGAATATTCCGCAGTAATGGTACCGCGAATGCGGTACTTTCGTACCAGGCATCCGCGGCGTTGATACTGGTCGTCCGCAACAGGATACCGCCTACTGATTTTCTGCTGTGCGTCCCGAAGGGACGATACACAATAAAGCAGATTCGGGATACTGGCTATGCGGCCACGGCTTGTTGGTGTCCCCCAGTTTGAGACCGGAACATACGATTTAAATCCAGTGGAGATTCATCCATTAATTCATGGAAGCAGGTGTCCCACCCCGTTCACGGGGAACCCATTTTTATAGCAACCATAAGTACCTCACAGATGGAGGATAAAAAGCTATGGCAGTTTCTGGCCAGGCGATTCCCCATCAGGCGAGGGTTGGATGTGCAACGAGGAATTCGCGCATGTTCGTCTCTCCAGTATCAATAGTGATTGAGTTATGTACAATCCGGTCAAGGATGGCATCTGCCATGATTCCGCCGCCAAGGCGAATGTGCCAGTCACTGACCTTTCGCTGTGTGCAGAAGATCGTGGGGTGTGTATCATACCGCTTTTCGAAGATCTCAAGCAGATATTTTACTTCCTGGTCGGATGGATTGTCAGCAAGCCATTCATCAATGATCAGAAGGTCGTAGTTGGCCAGCTTTTTTACTGTCTTGCTCAGATTGTAACCGGTCTGAACAGCGATATTAAGCATCTCGAGCAGTTCAGGCATCCTGAAATAGCGTACACGATACAAACGGCGGCATGCCTCCTTGCCAAGGGCACAGGCCAGATGCGTTTTGCCGCAGCCTGTATAGCCATTGATGATCAGGTTTGTGTTTTTAAGGATGTAGCTGCAGTTGGCCAGAGCCAAGATTTCGTTCCTGTTGATGCTTCGGTTTTCGTAATACATCGTGTTAACGTCCGCACTGGGATAACGGAATTTTGCCCCCTGAATCAGCCGCTTAGCGCGTTCTACATGCTTCTGCGTATAGCATTCATCAACAGCCAGATTCAGCCGTTCGTCAAAGCTCATGACTAAATAAGTATCGCCGCCAGCTTCCTGGTTTTCGAGTGCTTTAATGAGGGGATCCATAGCCATTTCACGGAGTTTGCGTTTTGTTTCATCATTGATCATTTAGAAACACCTCCTCCATAGTAACCGGCACCGCGTACATAGGAACCGTCTTTCTGGTCGTCGTCAGGCTTTGCTTCTTTCCGGACGGGATTCTTACGTTCACGAAGCACGAGGTCTTGATTGTTGTCCAGGATTGCCTTAAGATACTTATAACGGGGCGACGGTGAGTTACTCAGCGCGATCTGGCAGGCATCTTCGAAGCGCTCATTCGAGTAATGCTTACTCAAGTTCAACACTGACAAGGCTGCATTGTAGCCCTGTTCTTTGATCTGTACGCTGTTAAAGATCCGGTCGATGACTTTCCTTGTGTATGGCCCGACATGGTCTGCCCATGAGCACATACGGTCCTTATCCATCTCGGGGCGGTTGAAGCGATCCGGCATGTGTGATTCTGTGGTTGCATACTGGTTTACCACATAATCCGGGAACTTCGGGTGTGTTGCTATGCGCTGATGGTCATAGTAAATTTCAACCACCTTTTCCGTATAGCGTACATCCACATACTGACCGCGATACACTGCCGGCACGGAGTACCAGTTTTTCAGCAGCGACACATGGCAGCTTGGATACACCTTGCGGTTGGGTACATCTGTAGCGATTTCATAAGGGATTGACGGAAGCTGGCGGAGGTATTTGCGTTCCTCCATCCAGACATCCAAACGGCTTCCGTCACCACGCTTCTGAAACGGCTCACGGTTGTAATCAGCAAGAGCTTTTTTAACCGCGATCTGTAATGCCGGGAACGACTCGAACCTCTGGTTCCGAAGACGCGCGATTATTGCAGTTGCAATGTTGCCAACGGTATTTTCTACGGATGCTTTTGCTTTTGGTTTTCTCACCCCAGCTGGCATGATTGCCGTTACATAATGGAAGCCAAGCCCCTCATAAGCATCCGTAAGGATGATGTCGCCTTCCTTTGGATGCTTAACGACGCCGGTTTTAAGATTGTCGCAAACGGTTCTTACGGGAACACCGTTAAACGCTTCGTACATATGTACATGGCAGCGGAGCCAGGTATCCATCTTCATATCCAGAGTCGGCTCCACGTAAGCGTATCTGCTGTAGGACAGACAGGATACGAAGAGGTAGACCTTGGTTGCTTCGCCGGAATAGCGGTTGACGATCTTCATCGTCGGTCCGCTCCAGTCTACTTCACAGCGTACACCGGGTTTATGCTCCATATGGGCTGTAATCTCCCTGGCTTTGCAGAACTTACTGTAGTCATCGCAGAACTTTGTCCTGCCAACAGGGATGGTGCCGTTGGCATGGCATCTGTCACGGTACTCCTTCCACAGAAGCTGGAGGGTCACGCCTACTTTTTTTAACTCCTCATGGACGTATTCATAGTCCGGGAGTTCATAGATATCTTCCGCAGCCATTTTTTCTGGGAAGAACAGTTTGTAGAGATCGGCATCGCTCATCCCCATTACACTGAGGAAGGTTATGCCTTTCAGCCTGGCAATGGTTACGACAGCGTTCACAGAAGTCTTTGACATATGCCGTGTCCTGGCAATGTCATCCTGTGACATGCCGCTGTCATTCAGCTGCAAGATGAGCCGTACATTAATTTTTTTGGCCATTATGTTTGGCCTCCTTTCGTAGAATTTGGGATTTGTCCCATTTTTAATTCTACAATAGGATTGCCAAACGGGCGGTACGCTTTCGCGGATGACCGGTATCATTCTGTGGATAAACGGTACGATATGCGGCGGTATCTAATTGCGGAGCGACGGTATCATTCCGCGGACGGGTGGTATCTCGCGCGCGGAATATTCA
>JAJPWX010000067.1 GCA_021205755.1 Lachnospiraceae bacterium
TGGAGAGTCCGGATATTATGAATTAGACTTCGAGATCGGAGGAAAGTCAAAAAGAATTTATTTGGATGCAAATAAGTGTGATAGCGGAAAGTATCTTCTTAAAAAATTGGTGAAAGCGGGGGTTGTTTTTAAATCCAACAAAAAGGCGACACAAATAGATTATGCAGAAAGAATTTGGGCTGCGTTGTTGGCTTATGAATCTGAGACGATGACTATTGCTGATCACACTGGCTGGGTTAAGCTAGGAAGACATCAGTATAGATTTGTCGAGGAGGATGAGCTGGTATGGAATCAGGTGATAAAATTTGCGCTTTAAAAAATCTGCCGTATGTTTTATTTGTGAATGGGCATATGTACTATGTTCTGAACGAAGAACTGGGAAGCCTTGATATTGGCCTGATAGTAGTGGCAGATAATTCTAGGATTTCTGGACAGTTTTTGATAGGCTATTGTGAAGTGGATGGCAGTAACGGAATTTCATTTAGTTGCTGGAATTCAAGAGTGAAAAGACCTGACAACTATCAGATTGGCTTCTTGAATCTGACAAATGATATGAAGCAAATAAATGTTGAGCGCTTCCTGGCAGAGAAATCCTTTGCTACAGTTTTGATGACAGGCGGAGCAATACCTGATTATCTGATAGGAAGTGGGTATCTGATTAAACTAGATGAAAAGGATAATAACCTTGTAAGAAGTACGGTGTTTTCCGAGGTGATTCAAAAACTTCAGATTTATATGAAAGAGAATATTGGTGAAATCTGTAATATGCTGCAGAAATTTCAAACGTCAAGGGTGATGACGGAGTATTCTGGGGAACAGGAGATGAAGCTTTTTTATAGTCGTATTATGGCTGTTGGCAAAATATTGCAGATGTTTATCAGGCAAACGATGACAGAAGAAACAGCTGAACAGTTTTTCAAAGAGTATCATCAGGAATGGGCAAATAGAATAGCATCTATTCCGAAGCTTGCCGATAGCAGAGATACTGTAAGAAGATTCAGCAAAGCAATGTCAGACTATCTGTTGAAGCATCCAGAAATACAGACAGGCAGGAGTGAACTTGTAGAAGCAGATTTGATGATTGCGGCAGATAATGGATGCGCCATACTATATGATGACGAATTTATTTATTGCACAGAAGAACAGTTTATGGATATATCAACCCCTTTACGAATAACGATGTCTTCGGCAATGCTGAAAAAACAGTGTGCAGAAAGCGGCCTTATAAAGAAGGATGCAGAAGGATATTCGCCCAAAAAGCAATATACGAATGCGTATGGTATACCTGTAAGAAAGCACTTTGTGTGGATATATAAAGATATTTTACTGAATGAAGCGGATGCCTTTCTGTGGGAAGTATTTGGAGATAATCATTTGGGAGAAAGCAGAAGCTCATATGTGTATGGCAAGGAACATTCAGATTGTTCGACTAAGTTTTATGTAGGGCTTAATGATTGTGAGCAGTCTGTGACAATATCAAAGAATTCTCCAAATTACAGCGTCCTCATAACAGGAATCAGCGGTTCAGGAAAATCTTATGCGATTGATGGAATAGAGCATCAGATTGTCCAAAACGGAGGGACGGTATTGGAGATTGATATCAATGGTAACCGGCAGAGTGAACAGGAGGATATTTATCATATTATCCCGGTTAATAAGAACGGTTTGAGCGAGGCGTTTATTGTTGCTTCTGTTTCTTCGGAGGGGATGAAGAATGAGCGCTGTTCGCAGAGCATTGTTGAAATCTTAAGTGCGTCTTTATCCGCTTTAGGACGTGTACTTGGAGAAGCCCAGCTTAATTCTTTACGAACTGCTGTAGATGATTCTCTTAGAGATGATAAAAATGATGATGGGATTTTAATGCAAATTGAGCGCAGGTTAAAGGATGGTGATGAAATAGACAGAAAAGTTTACGATAAACTACAGATATTGTTAGCTTCCAAAGTATTCAGAAAGGATGGTGGGAAAATCGAATCTGGGGAAATTAATATTGTTTCTTTTGCCGGAATGAACGAAGAAGCCAGAAAAATGACGATTGAGATTCTTCTGGCTTCTATCATGAGAAAACGGCGTGAAGATTCAGATGCAACGGAAGGGCTGACCATAGTGATAGACGAGTTTCAGCATCTGTCACTGAAAAAAGGTCTGTCTCTACACCAAATTTTGACTGAAGGTCGAAAATATGGGCTTAATTTAATACTGGCAACACAGTTTGTGGCTGGATTCGACCGCGAGCAGAAAGCCGTAATTAACCAAGCTGCAGTACAAGTATATTTCAAGCAGGCAGATTCGGAAGCGAGAAATGTCGCAAGAAATATTTCTGCAGCAAAGAGAGAGTACTGGGAAATGAAACTCAAAGAGTTAAAGATTGGCGAAGCCGTAGCTGTTGGTAGCTTTTGCGTTGGAGACAGGCAGGTACAAACTCCAATTGTAATTCATTCAGAATGCAGGCTGTAAGCAGTCAATTAAGGGACTAAAAGCCGTACTTGCTGTGAAAGTCCGCAAATGAAATTGTATATTATAACTATGATACAGCTAAAGAGAATTGCAAAAGCATTCTTAGTGAAATCAAGTAGAAATTCTATTTTGGGAAAGGAGACACAGAAACATGATCAAATTAGGAACAGACGATTTTAATGCTGTGAAAGTGGCAACAGCAGATCAGATTATTGAAAGGCGGGTGGCCGTCAAAAGAAAGCGTACAGAGGTACCGCTCTGGCAGAAGGGATTGCTTACATTAGAAGAAGCGGCAGAATATACAGGGCTTGGCCTTCAGAAACTCCGTGAACTGAGCAATGATGACAGGTGTGATTTTGTACTGTGGAACGGAACGAAGAGGATGTTTAAGCGGAGAAAACTGGATGAATACCTTGATAAGGTTTATTCAATTTAATTACATGGATGGGGCTGTCAGGTTCTGGCAGCCTCTTAATTTTAAGGAGGCAGTGAAAATGGCGAAAAATAACAATCGGCGGCTGGATAGCAAAAGGCGTGTTCTCAGAAAAGGAGAGACGGAACGTGCAGATGGGTATTATATGTATCGCTGGACGGACCGGACCGGGAAACGGCATAGTATTATGGCGGCTTCATTGGAAGAACTTCGTGAAAAGGAAGATGAGCTTCAAAAAGATAAATCAGATGGCATCCGAACGGAAGCATCAAACGTGACTGTAAATGATGTATATGATTTGTGGCGCAATATGAAACGAGGCTTGCGCGACAATACTTTTCAGAATTACAAATATATGTATAATCTGTTTGTTGCACCAGATTTGGGGCGTTATAAGGTGCGTACACTTAAGAAATCGGATGTGAAGCGGTTTTATAATAAGCTTGTAGATGAAAGAAATCTGAAAATCGCTACAGTAGACAGCATCCATACAGTACTTCATCAGGTTCTTACGGTAGCGGTTGAAGATGGATATCTGCGCAATAATGTAGCAGATAATGTGATGAGGGAGCTTAAAATGTCACGCAATCTGGGTAACGAACACCGCAGAGCATTGACAGTTCCCGAACAGAATCTTTTTATGGATTACCTTCGTGATGAACAGAATCCTTATCATCACTGGTATCCTGTATTTGCAGTCATGCTGGGCACTGGGATGAGGGTAGGTGAGGTGACCGCACTCAGATGGTGTGATCTTGACATGGAAGAGAACCTGATTGACGTGAACCATACGCTTGTATACTATGACCACGGTGGAAAGGATTGCTGCTATAGTATCCATAAGCCGAAAACGGAAGCCGGTGAACGGACGATTCCTATGCTGGACTATGTGAAAGAGGCTTTTCTGATGGAAAAACAGAATCAGGAAGAAACTGGCATACATTGTATTACGACGGTTGACGGTTATACGGATTTCGTATTTCTGAACCGTTTTGGGGCTGTGCTGAATCAGGCAACATTGAACAAAGCTCTGCGCAGAATCATACGGGATTGCAATGACACCCAGCTTAACAAAGGAAAAGCAAAAGTGCTGCTGCCGAGATTCAGTTGTCATTCTCTCCGTCATACATACACGACCCGGCTTGTGGAAGCAGGCGTGAATATTAAGGTTGTGCAGGATGTTCTTGGTCATAAGGATGTGGAGACAACGCTGAACATTTATACGGATGTGACAAAGGAACTCAAGCGCAAGGAATTCGATTCTCTGCAGGAGAAGATGAATAAGACCAATGAAAACAGAAATAATGATGATAATGACGATGATGAAGAGAAGGAGTGAGTTGGATATGGCTTTTGAAATTTTAAAGTGGTATTTTAGGCGAGAGTATGTTATAGTACATATATGGGGACATACAAGGTTCCTGTGATGGCCGGACAAATTACAAGCGAAATAATAAATACGAATCAGAAAGGCTTATGCGGTATGCAAACTGCCATGGGAGATGAATATAAAACAGCATTTAAGAAACAGCAGTCAGAGGTGCGGCAGATGGTTATGGAGGGTTTGCAACAGCTTCGGGATAGAAATACAAAGGATTTCAATGATGTCTGTGATAGGTTAGAGAATAAATATAAAATAATTGGAGAAAAGGAGGTAACTGCATATGGAAGCAGCTGTAAAAACGGATCGGTACAGTGTTATGTCGGAAATAGAGAATAATACGAAAGAAGTCAGGGCAATGGTAATGGACAGCTATCAGGATATGCTGGATGGCAAAGGCAGGGATTATAAGGAATTCTTCCAGGAACTGGAAAGCAGGTACAAGAATGCAAATGTATAATGTCATTACGCTTCCGTTAGCTGAGGATGACATCCAAAGCAACACGGATTACATAGCATTTGAGAAGCGGGCACCTGAGACAGCCCTGCAGTTGGCGGTGGGATTCAGGAATAAGATTGCGCAGCTGGAGTTTATGCCTGAAAAGCATGAGCTTGATGAAGATGAAGAACTGGCTGCGCTGGGAATCCACAAGTGCTACTATAAGAATTACAAAATATATTTCTACATAAATACGCAAAAAAGCACGGTGTATGTGTTGCGCGTGCTGCATATGCTTGTAAACGCAAAGCCGCTCCTGCTGAATCTGCGGTTTTAGCTATGTACCAATTACGTACCAATTTTGTACCAAAATGTGCAGAGAACACGAAGATTTACAAGGAGTTACGCAAATCGTAACCACTGACAAATCATTGAAATACAGGGTTACGAGGGGTTATAACGAGACATGTAAGACCGTGTATTATTATTCCCGACGATGCGGCACATTGAGCAGTAAGCCAGTACAAAAGCCTTATTTCAGGCGGTTTCCGGATTGAGAAAATAAGCCGAAATTAACCTATGCCGCAATTGCTTCTTATCGGAGAAAAAGACTGCTACAAGTAACAGTCTTTTTCTTTGCGGTCATCTGAAAACTTAAATCCAGCAAATCCAGAATCTGCTCATCAGAAACCGTTCCATCAAGAAGGATACTGAGCCAGTTTGTTTTGTTCATATGGTATCCCGGCAGAAAACCGGTAGACTGGCGCAGCATATCAATCATTGCCGGGTCGCATTTTACATCGAGGATATCGACAACATCGGTTCCCTGCAGTCCCAATTTGTCCTTTGAAACATCCATCACAATACCATACCATTTCTCATTATCCTGATGGCGCAGGACAGCATAAGATGGGTAACGCGCCCACAGATATTCCGGTGCTGTTCCATATTTATTTTTTGTATAATCAAAAAGCTGCTGTTTGTTCATATTTTTCTCCAATCAGTTCGATAAACTGGAAGTTATCTGGTGATAACTGGATTACCCTGTTCATTCAATAAAGGCGTAATACCACCAGCATATCCGCTTTTCCAAACGAGATAATTCACTCCTGTTTCCTTATCGACAATGATTTTGTGAAGCTCTGATAAGTCACTTCCCTCTTTGAATATTTCTTCAAATCTTTTTTCTCTTGCCATCTTATTATTACCTCGTAAATTCCGATTTTTTATTTGCGTCATATTTCTGAATACTCCCCATACTCGCACCCTATGTTGTATGCAGAGATATCGTCAATCAATGATTTTCCATTTTTTCCCTTGCGATACAGTTTTATGCGTCCGACTCCATTTCCGCCGTTCCAGAGGCGATTGCGGCGTTTGCTGCCGTCAGGGGCTTCGTAGTTGACCAAAAGCATATCCTTTTTTCTGCATCGGACACAGGTTTCCATGATAACCTGCCGGTTTTCCAGACGGACACGCCACTGAATTTCGTTTTCTGTCTCTTTACAGGAGAATTTCGTTTTGCAGCCGGTCCAGAATTTGGAAAAATTAAATTCATAGGATGTCCCTTCATAATAAAAAGCACCGAGCAGAATCCGATTCAGTGAAACGAAGTAGATTTTGGGTCTGCCGCCGCCAATATCGAAGACACTGTTTTTCAGCTGCTGCCCGGTAAGATTGCTGATCAGGTGATTGGAAGACAGCCATACCCATGGAGAGGTAAAGTTTCGCCCCCAGTTTTTGTCAGCATATCCGTAGCTTCTTTCCGGGAGAACCCGATATATCACGCCGTTTAGAGTGACAGTCCCCCGATAGGCGCTTTTCATGCCTTCCGCATGCCAGTACATTTCAAACGCCTTGAGGAAACGAAACAGTTTGCTGGTGCCGTATCCGACATTAAAGGCAATCTGCTTGTCTATTTCAAGATTCCAGGTCATTTCCCCGCTGTCACACATCCATTCCGGATGCGCAGCAGCGTCCTCACTGCTTACTGATATGCTTCCGGAAAGTCTCGTATCTGATGCGTAGCAGTCTGCAGCTTTTACAGAGTAAGGTGCCTTTCCATGAATGCTCACATCTTTCCATGGGAAGAATCGATGAAGCTGGCAGGGCTTTTGAAGCTCGGTGCTATTTGACGCAAAGTCTGGTGTTCCCCAGCTTCCTGCTTTGACCATCAGATAGGAAGGCCGCACGTTATCAGCTTTGTTTTCCGGGAGTTGGCCGAATACTGGTTTTTCCTGGGCTAAGCCAGGGTTTATAGCAAAAAATTCAATGAAAAAGGCTTTTTCTTCACCAGTGACTTCATTTATGGCAGTAAACGAGTGCCACCACCAATCGTAGCCTTTCTTTTTGAAGCTGCCTGTCAGCATATATTCATTTTTCGCAGCGTCTTTCTTTTCAAATCCCATCATGAATGCCTCGATTCTGAACTGTTACATAGATTATAGTCGGAACATGGTAGAAAAACAATGGGCGATTTTATGAATGAGAAAAATTCATGAATTTACAGAGCTGATCATCTGGAACACACAGGGATTCGTGTAGTTCCCCATTTTGTTTCACGTTGTCTGTAAAGGGCGGCTCAATACTTTACGAACCGCCCAAATATGGGATTATACATGAAACCGAGTGAAATTTTTGTAAACAACGTGAAACTTTTTGCAACTCGGTGCAACCGAATGAAACTTCATGCAACCCGTTGCAACCGATTCTGTGGTAATATGTATGATGCCAGCAGTGGGGAGGGCGTGTAGCCAAGTCAAAAATATGACAGCTACACAGGATTCCGCGACTTTTGTGAGGTTCTGTTCTCTTATATTGTCTGCTCAAACAGCCATTCCTTTACAGTGTCGAGATCGTAGGCTACTCGCCAGGTATTCATGTGCTCTGTAGCGTCCGTGGAGGTTACATCATCTCTCATTACGGTATTTGCATCGAAAACGGTCCAGTTGATTGTGGTTCCAGCCGAAGCCTGCTCGGCTGCCAGCTGTTCCTGTTCTTCATCGGTGAGCGTGGCTGCCCACTGGGCAATGGTCACTTTGGTTCCTTCCGCTTCCACGGCTTCGGTGATCTCGGTCATGCCCGGATAGGCTCTCGCGTCGCCTTCGGAGCAGATCATCCAGATGTTTTGCGTGGACAGTTGTGAGATCGAATCGGTATAAGCGGAATCGGTCTGTCCGGCGACCAGAAGAGCGCCGGCAAATTCATCTGGATAATCAATGAGCAGTTTGATGGAGCGGATGGTTCCGGAAGACTGTCCAACCAGGTATTCTCTTGAGGTATCCACGTTGTACTGGCTGACAATCTCAGTGACCAGTTCCATGGTATACGCAGGGTCTTCGGTATTGGAAGACTCATACTGCGGGACAAGCACGATAGTTTTATGCTCACTCTGCCATTCCTCGGTCGTCCAGATCACGCCGCCCAGACTTTCCGTCAGGGCGAGATATTCATCGCTGCCTTCCCCGGTGGCGTCTGGCATAAACAGAACAAGAGGATATTCGGTGTCTTCCGAGTAATCATCCGGCAGATACAGGCTGTACATCAGGGAAGTACCGTCTGAGAGTGTAAAGGTATACTGAGAAAAGTTTTCAACCAGAAGATTTACATTATTTTCATAATCGGTGGTACAGCTTTCTGCCCACGCATCCAGAGTCGTTCCATCCAGGCAGGAGATGCCGCCGGTCTGCCGGAACGTCACGGTCAGTTGGTTGCTGAGCGCGGATTGTGAAGAGAACATGGAGCCTCTGCTGCTGCCGCCGTCCTGTGTGGAACGGTCTGTCTTATCGGATGCATCGAAGTTGTCCATTCCGGAGTCACCCATATCAAAATCACCCATACCAGAGCTGCCCATATCCGAGCGGTCTCCGCGATTGCCGAAGCCAGAATCATTCGAGCCACCCAGGTCGCTGGATTCTGTTTCGATTTCTTCATAGCTGAGGAATTCAGTGTTTCCGAAAGAACTATCCTCAGCAGACTCGCTGTTTCCGGAACCGCTTCCACCATAGTTTGTAGTGGTGTAGTCGGTGGAGAGTTCAATCAGCACATAATTTCCAGAGGTACTGCTGTCGGGAAGAGCGGCTTCAGAATTCGTATAAACGGCTTCAATTTCATAATTGTCCACTTCAAAATCGTCTGTAGAGACACTTGACGGATCGATCTCCGTTTTGTAGTCGACCACAAGATACCATGGTTTCTGCCCGTCGCCGTATATGTTTGTTACAAGATAATAGCTATAGCTTTCCGCTTCATCTGTATCATTTTCGGACAGGGCTTTCTCTATGACAGCCTCTGTAGATGTTTCTTCACTTTCTTCGGCACTGGCATTTATTTCGCAGCCCGCGGTAAGCGCAAAAGCAAGCATCAGGGAAAGAAAAGATGAAAGATTCTTTTTCATATTGTGTTTCATCACAAGAATGCCTCCTAAAAATATTTTAGCAGTGTTTCAACTGCCCACGTATTTTAACAATTGATTTGTGACAAATGAATGTCTATTTTGTGTTGGATACGTGAACATCGTTTTCATTTCGACCGTAATCAGTAATCGTTGCACATATCTGTGAAACCGCTGATGCTGGTTGTTCTGGTCATATTTTTCATAAAAGTATGCTCGGATTTGATTGCCTGAAAAGCAGGAAATTGTTTAGGAATTTCCTGCTTTTTTAAGCTCGATTCGTAAGTCGGGATTATTCTGATTAATAAAATTTTACTTCACTGTCCATTCTGTGCTTTGTAGTTCTCGCCCCAGTCCCACATGGCATCCAGAATCGGTTTCAGACTATAGCCTAAATCGGTCAGGGTATATTCTACATGAGGTGGGACTTCCGGGAAAACGGTCCGGATCACCAGCCCGCTTTCTTCCATCTGGCGGAGCTGGGCAGTCAGCACTTTCTGCGAAATATGCCCGATGGATTTTCTTAATTCTCCAAACCGTTTCGTTCCAGGCAGCAGATCCCGAAGAATCAGTACCTTCCATTTATCACTGATTAGAGTCAGTGTCGTTTCTACCGGACAGGTCGGCAGTTCTTTTGCCGGCGTTGTTTTGATATCTTTTTCTGTTTCCATGATAAAAATCCTCCTCAGAGATGTTATATGGTTTCCATTTGGTAACTATGGCACTTTTTTGTGCTTACTTTACAGGCTCGGCGTTCGATCTTATTATATAAGCAGCGAAAGGGAAAAGCAAGATGGTTCTGATCAGACCGTCTCCCGAAAAGCAAAAATTCCGGAATACCAATGGTAACCTGCAGGTAACTAAGCCACAATATTGTGCTTACTTCACAGACCACATAATTGTTGGTACTATTAATTCATCAAAAACACCCCTTACCGGGGAACTAAAAAATGGAGGTATTCATCATGAAGAAAGTAATCGAATTCTTAAACGCAAACCCTGTTCAGTATCTTGCAACCGTAGGCCGTGATGGTAAGGCAAAATGCCGTCCGTTCATGTTTGCCGGTGAGATGGATGGAAAACTTTGGTTCTGCACCAACAACACCAAGGATGTTTACAAGGATATGCAGGAAAATCCGGAGATTGAGATTTCCGTATCCAGCCCAGAGTATGCATGGATTCGTTTGCACGGCAAGGCTGTATTTGAGAACAACATGGCAGCAAAGGAAATGTGCATCCAGAATCCTATCGTGAAAGGGCAGTATCAGACCGCTGACAACCCCATCTTCGAGGTGTTCTATCTGGAAAACGCACACGGCCTGATCGCGGACTTCTCCGGCAACCCGCCGTATGAGTTCTAAAACAAAATTACGATGCTGAATCAACCAATCAGGAGACTGGCTTTTGTCTCCTGATTGACTGCGCGAGCTGCGTCCGGCAACAGCCGCCCCCTGTTTTGAAAGGGATTCGTTAAGGGAGGATAGCATGTGCGAAAATAATTATCTGAAAATGCTTGTTGAAGAAATTCATTCTGCCACGGTGGCAACCATTGGAATGGACGGCCATCCCCAGACCCGCACCATAGATATGATAGGAGAGCCGCGCATGAAAGTTGCGCTTCGCGCAAGGCGCGGCCTGCGTCCATACTCGCTGCGCGAGTACGGACATGTGATGCTGTGGGATGAAAATGGCGTATACTTTCTGACAGCGAAAGGAAAGGCTTTTTACACGCAGCTGATGGAGCAGAAGTACATTGCCCTCTCTGCCACAAAGGATAAAAAATCGGTATCCCTCCGCGGCCGGATTCGTAATATCGGCAGTGAAAAGCTGGATGAGATTTTTGAAAAGAACACTTATATGCAGGCGATTTATCCGTCTGATACCCGCAGTGCGCTGGAGGTGTTCCAGCTTTATGAAGCAAGCGGGGAATACTTCGACATCAGCGATCCGTCCCATGTGACGCGCGACAGCATTGTAATCGGTCAGCCGCAGGCTGTGGAGAGCGGTTATTTTGTAGGAGAAAAATGCATCGGCTGCAAGCTGTGCTATTCTGTATGTCCGCAGAAATGTATTGACATTTCCACTAAACCGGTAGTAATTGACCAGAGCCGTTGCCTGCACTGCGGAAGATGCGCGGAGATCTGCCCGAAGCAGACAATTGAAAAGAGAGGATAAGAGACCACAGGCAATCAACAGGAGATTACAGGAGATTATCAGGAATCGCCAGAGATTGTAAGAGAGGGACAGTGTGGAACCATGACACAGGACGAACGCAGGATTTATTTAATCAGGAAACTTCTTTCTGAGGAAAAACAGTACCGGGATATGGAAATTCCGGCAGATGAACAACAGCAGAAACGGCTTCTGCGGGCGCTGTTCAATATACGGATGCCAAAACCGGTTAGTCCGGATTTTCTGGAAGTGCAGGATCAGTATCTGCAGGAGGAGCTTCACCAAAAGGGGATTACAGATGTTGCTGACCTCACCCCCGTGCAGGACGGCATGTATCTCTGGCAGGGAGACATTACCACGCTTCACTGCGGAGCGATCGTAAATGCCGCCAACTCCCAAATGCTCGGCTGTTTCTGCCCCAATCATGGCTGCATTGACAATGCGATTCACACATATGCCGGAGTCCAGCTTCGTGCGGCCTGTGCAGAATTGTTGGCACAGCAGGGGCATGAGGAGAGGACTGGTGCAGCAAAAATCACGCCAGCGTTTAATCTGCCCTGCGATTATGTGATCCACACAGTCGGGCCGATTGTCACCGGACGGCTGACGGTAAGAGACAAAGAACTGCTTGCTTCCTGCTACCGCTCCTGCCTGGAGCTTGCGGGGCAGAACGGCATCAGAAGCATTGCCTTCTGCTGCATCTCCACCGGAGAATTTCATTTTCCAAATGAAAGGGCGGCAGAGATCGCAGTCAAAACGGTAAAGGAATATAAAGAACAGACTCATAGTGAAATCGAGGTGATCTTCAATGTCTTTAAGGACAACGACTTACAAATATACCGGAACCTCCTTCGGTGAAACATTCAGCAAGGCATTTTCCACGCAAGCAAAGACCTCGGATAAAATCGCGCAGCTGAAAAATGAAATCGAGACGGCGGATGCTATCGTGATCGGTGCGGGAGCCGGGCTGTCCGCATCAGCAGGCATGAGCTACAGCGGAGAACGGTTCGAAAAGACATTTGCGGATTTTCATCAGAAATATGGTATCACCGATATGTATTCCGGCGGCTTCTATCCTTTTGATACGCTTGAGGAATACTGGGCGTGGTGGTCGCGGCATATTCTGGTCAACCGCTATGAAGCAGGTGTGGGAAAACCATATACCGATCTGCTGGAGCTGGTGAAGGACAAGGATTATTTTGTGCTGACCACCAACGTGGATCACCAGTTCCAGCTGGCCGGATTTGATAAAAAACGTCTGTTCTACACGCAGGGCGACTACGGTCTGTGGCAGTGCTCAAAGCCCTGCCATGATAAAACTTACGACAACGAAGAAGCCGTCCGGAAGATGGTTTCTGAGCAGAAGGATATGAAGGTCCCATCAGATTTGATTCCGCATTGTCCGGTCTGCGGCGCGCCGATGAATGTGAACCTGCGCTGCGACGATACGTTTGTAGAGGATGACGGGTGGCATAAAGCAGCTGAACGATACAACGAGTTTATCCGGCGACATGAAAACATGCACATCCTGTTTCTGGAGCTGGGCGTGGGAGCGAATACCCCGGTGTTATATTCTTTGCGCACCAAATGCAGATCAACAAAGAATGATATAAAACAGTGGATTTCAGGATATTTGCGAATGGAACAGGAAACGATGGAAGAAAGGCGGTGCGCGTAATGTTTGGAAGGCGATTATGGACAGACACAATCAGCACGGAAGACGGTATAAACAAGCTGCGTACTGCGCTGGCAGAGTCCGATGCCGTCATCATCGGCGCAGGAGCCGGACTTTCTACATCCGCCGGTTTCACCTACACAGGAGAACGGTTTCAAAAATACTTTCACGATTTTGCGGAAAAATACAGTTTCCGGGATATGTATTCCGGCGGCTTTTATTCGTTTGACGGACTGGAAGAATACTGGGCGTATTGGAGCAGATACATCATGGTCAACCGCTATATGAACGCGCCTAAACCAGTTTATCAGGAATTGTTTTCACTGATAAAGGATAAGGATTATTTTGTTCTGACTACGAATGTGGATCACTGTTTTCAGAAGGCTGGATTTGATAAAAAAAGACTCTTTTATACGCAGGGCGATTATGGACTGTTTCAGTGCAGTGCTCCCTGCCATCAAAAAACGTATGATAATGAGGAAACAGTACGTCAGATGGTGGAATCACAGGGATATACAATAAAGGAAAACGGCGAGATGGAGCTGCCGGATAACGTGACTCTCAAAATGACAATTCCTTCAGAACTGGTTCCTCATTGCCCAATCTGCGGTAAGCCAGTGACGATGAATCTGCGCTGTGATGATACGTTTGTCGAGGACGATGGCTGGCATAATGCATCAGAACGTTATTCTCTGTTTCTTCGCCGCCACCAGAATGTGAAAACACTGTTTCTTGAACTGGGAACAGGAATGAATACGCCCGGCATAGTAAAATTCAGCTTCTGGCGAATGGTTCACGAGTGGCCGGATGCGACATATGCCTG
>JAJPWX010000123.1 GCA_021205755.1 Lachnospiraceae bacterium
AATCCAGATTGGAAAAAAATCTGATTCACCGGATGAGGATAAATCTGTGCATGATCCGTCTTGTTTTTCTTTTTCATTCGCGTCACCATTTGTATTCAATACTTGCGGCCATCCAAAATCAGTTCAGAAGGCCATTGAAAACCAGGTCACAGGTTTTCTTCCTGCACATAAGGCTTGCACAACCGGCCATAGACCGGGCGATAGATTTCCTGGTACAAATCTTCTATCGCGCAGTGTAGCTGTTCCTGTGCAGGATTAGTGTCGTCCACCCTGCCGATATACAGAATATTATAATCCACGCCAAACAGCTGGCACTTTGTATTTGTCAGCACAGCGTCGTTTGAAAGATAAAAATGTATTCTCCTCCGGCGGAGCGTTGCTTCCTCTTCAGACTTTACCGAATCGGGACCTTCTGCCTCAATAAACGCGCCGCTTTTTGCCGGAAGTGTACCTTTCAGTTTCTGCAGGAATTCGCTGCCGGTTCCGCAGCCGCGCAGTTCGGGCACAACCGCGAAATAATCCAGAAGCGCATACATTCCATTCTCCGCCAGAATATAACAGGCATAAGCCAGCAGGCTGTCATCGTCATAATATCCGAAGCTTATGTATTTTCCAACGTTTGTCATTTTCTCCATGGACGAATAAGGGCGTCGCTCATTGCGGGGAAAATCCTCTTTCACATGCGTTTTGTAAATCTGCTTCAGTTCATCCGGTTTCAGTTCTTTTATCTGTTTCACAGCAGTCCCTTTTCCATATAGCTGCGGAATCCTTTTCGGAGATTGTTCCGTTATCAGCCACAAATCATCTGACAAAATCCACCCGCATTCCGGTCCTTGGTTTTACAGGCTGCTTCTCATCATAATTTCCCAGAGCCAGCGCGCCGCATATCGTTTCGTCTGCTGTGATTCCCAGCGGCTCCAGGAACTTACGAATGGATGGATTTTCATCCAGCCAGTGCAGTTGATTGATCCAGCAGGAGCCGACTCCAAGGCTTTCTGCTTCCAGCATCATATTCTGCAATGCACAGGCAGAGTCCGCGACCGCATTTGGATATCCTTTCCGGTTTGCAACCACAACCAGGATCGGCGCATGGTAATCAAACGCATAATTCCCGCGTCTGGACAACCGGATGGAATTCTGGATGCTGGCGTACTGATCATCGGAAAGCTCCATCTGTAAAAAAGCTTCCTGAACCAATCCCCGCAGGTTCTCCCGGATTTCCTCATTCGTAATCACAACAAAATGCACTGTCTGGCAGTTGCCTCCGGTCGGAGCATAACGCCCGGCCTCCAGAATGTCGGCCAGCTGTTCCTCTGTGACCGGCTTGTCATTATATTTCCGTGTGGAACGGCGTTCCATGATTGTTTGTAACATCTCGTTCATTCTAATTTCCCTCCCGTCAAATTCTGAAAAGATGGTTAATCATCCATAAAAGCCTCAAATTCCTCTATGCGGTCGATCCAGTCCAGATCATCCTTCTTCTTTTTCGGACGGCCTGTAACTTCCAGTATTTTCTCTTCACTGAGTGGAAATGATTTTACCGTTATTTTCAGCAAGGACTTCCCGTTCTTGCCCTGATCCAGTCCCTGAGAAATCGAAACGTTATTATATTGTCCCAGGAGCAGGACAGCAATCCGTTCGATGTCGTTTGCATCAACCGTATCCCGTCCAAATACATGTTTATGTACATACGGTGAGATTACTTTCTGTACCTTGCTCATTGTAGTTTTTACTCTTCTGACAGTCATATAACGCCCCTCATCATTTCCCTCATTCCGAAGTGTTTTTTGGTAAAAAGTCAGTTGTGGGAGAGCACTGCCCCGGCCGTGACCACAGCCATCATGCCAGCAACCAGAAGCAACGGTATCATGCCGTCTACATAGCCCTTCACCTTGTCCAGGTTCCAGGGAGAGCCGCGCAAAAAAATGCGCTTCGCGCATGGCGCGGCCTACGTCCTCGATCTCTGCTCGAGGACAAATAATAGAGCAGATAACAAATCATGCTGACAATGGCGAAGATCAGTGTTATGACAAGAAGCGCGATCACTGTTAATTTCGTAAACTGTCCTTGCGCAAACAAAGCATTCAGCTCCAGAAACATCAGAGTTGTCCAGCCGACAATGAGGAACAGTTCCGTTGTCACCTGCCGCTTTAAAAGGACACTGGTTCCCACCAGCAGAACAATATAAACGACTACGCCGCCAATCAGCACCATATTTCTCGGGAACAACAGCGCACTGCTCTCCACAGCGCCGCTGCCCTGAACAATCCGGATCACGGCAGCCACCCCAAACAGCAGAGCCGGGATCAGAAGCCAGCCACTCCGCAGTCCCTTAACTGCGCCTTACGGCTTAAATGCGATCAGCCACCATGCCAGATAAAAGATACAGCAGCCTATCATCAGCAGATTCCCCGTCAGCATCTGACGAGTCTGCGCATCAAAATCTGAAAACATCAGGCTTCCTCCCTGTCGCAGTCATAGTGCTGGCGGCTGTCATAACCATCCTCTTTGAAATCGGAATTCAGGAATTCGATCTCTGTCGGAGTGATTTTGATCAGATTCATGGTGAATGACAGCTTTTTTAGCGCGTCTACCGGGATTTTCTTCCATTCCGCCGCATGGATGTATTCTGCAGAAAATGGCTCCGCGATTTCCGCTTTGCCGGATACCTGCATTCCCTTTAATCTGCCAAATCCATCGTATCGGTCATAAATAGCAAGACAGACGGATTTATTCTCCTCCAGGCCGACAAATTTCTGCCCGCCCTCCGAGAACATCCAGAATGCACCATCATGCCAGGCATATTCGATGGGTGTGCAGCGAATGAAGCTGCCGCTTCCAGTCGCAAGCGCGCAGGTATTATTGGCCTGAATATAGTTTTCAATAGCCGCCCACAGCTGAGCTGCAGGCATTTTTTTGGAAACAGCGTCTTTCTCAATCCAGTGATTTGCCGCTGATTTATATTCTTCATGTGTCATATTGTCGCTTCCTTTCGTTTGCCGTGTTAGCCACTATCTTTCAAAACATGCTCTTTCAATCGGCAGATATCTCAGCTTACCGTCTGTACGTATGCTTTGGAACAGTGTAATTTCATTCACACGGAATTCAGTATTCTTTTCCGGCCAGTTATTCAATGCGTCCGCTTCAATCCTGGCCTTTCGCGCCAGTGTAATGTGAGCCCGGAACGGTTTTACACAGCTTTCCTGCATTATCGGCCAGAGTGCGGCGAATGTTGTCCGGAAGAGCAATACCGATAAATACTCTCATTTTTCTGCCGTCTTTCCACGCCGCTGTGCTTGCAGAAGCCATAGTATTCCGTTCACAAGCCGCGCATCTGCATCTGCGAAATGTCCGCCCTTGTTCCATTGCAGGGTAATTTTTTTCACTGCGGGATTTTTCTTCAGACAATCGTAAGTCTCCCTGGTACAGTCACCGACTGTGGACATCAGAGGGTTTTTCGTCCGTTCTTCCCTGCTTCCAAGGCTCAGATAGATAAGGGCATCACTGGAAAGCTTTTTATCTCTGATGTATTCCATCCAGCCGTCGATCCAGAGAGACCCCGAACAGGATACTGCACCATCAAAAATGTCAGACTCCAGAAGTGCCCAGAGTGCAAAAAGTCCGGAAAGAGAATATCCTGCTGTATACTGTGGGACACCTTCCGGTATCAGTTTCTCTTCTCTCAGCCGGGGAATGCATTTGTCAGTCAGCCAGACAAGTGTATCTGCCCCTCTGCCAGCGAACATTTTTTCTCCAAGTGCAGCTCTCGCAGGCCAGGGAGACAGCTGCGCATTCCAGTCGGTCACTTCATACACAACCAGCGTATAAGGCAAATCTTCAACTTTTTCAGCCAGTCTGGCAGCAAGGATATCCGCACTTCCGGCTTCCTGGTCAGATTCACCTACGTAGAAGCAAGGGCCGTTCTCGCCGTGCTGATATATATTGACACGAATATCATCTATCTCTCGGATCATTCCTTCCCCCGTTCCTGCCACAGTCCTAATCTGCTCTGCTATTCGAAATTACTTTGTATTATAGCAATCGGAATAAGCGAATTCAATCATGGATTGGCTCCAGAACATGGAAATTTCCTATTGAATCGCTTCCAATTAAGTGTGAAATCTTAATGTTTAGAGACGTAATAGTATGTCACAATCTGCTGAATATTCCTGCTGAATATTCTCCTGAGATTTTGCCCGACGTTCCCGACAAGTCTCTGCGGAAATTTCTCCGGTAACTTATCTGCGAATGCCAAAAATCGTTGAATTTCAGGGGCATTTTCAGTCCAATTCACAAACTGGCAAGCAATGTAGATGTCTCACGGAGCCCTCTACGCTTGCTTGTTGGGGCGTTCTCCGCTGCCGCTCCGGTCGGTGCTAAACGCGTGCCACTGGCACGCAGCCCCCCCATCCCCTTTTGAACATCACCGTTGGTGATGGCCTGCGCATCTACGCTCCGCTTCGGTCGGCACTAAACGAACGTCCACTGGGTCTCCGCTTCGCTCCGATCCGTCCTAAACGCGTGCCACTGGCACGCAGGACCGTTCAGCGCCCGAAGGAATGCTTTTACGAAAATTACAATATTTCATCATACAGGAACAACAACATGAACGCGAAAGACAAACCAGTCTCTGCAGGAAAAAATCTCCTTATCCCACAGGCGGAATGTCCGCCTGTACGCGCAGTCATTTGATTTCATATGCCTCCAGGCGTATCAGACAATCAACCGGAAAACTTCATCCGCGCCTGCACGGATGTTCATGGACGCATAGGAATCAAAATTTGTTTCTCCTGGATTGATCTGAATGATTTTCGCACTGCGTTTTCTGTAATTAAAATACGCGTTCCCATAGGAACCGTTTGCGCCGATGATCAAAATCAGTTCCGCTTTTGAGATCCAGTCCTGCGCTTTTTTCAGGCTTTCCTCGTGAAGCCCAACGCCGCTGTAAAACGGGAATGTCCAGATCACGTCCCCACATTCGTCACATCTGGGAACGGTTCCCTGATTCCAGATATGGTAATCATCAAAATGCTTTCCACATTTTGTGCAGCGGTTGATCTGCAGGCTGCCCTGTATCTCAGCCACATTTTCCGAACCTGCAATGGTGTGCATACAGTCCACATTCGTCGTAATGATTCCCTGCAGAAGTCCGTTGATCTCCAGACTCCTCAGCGCTTTATGCGCAAAGGACGGTTCATTGGCAAACATTGAATGAAGAAAAGCATGATCGAGCAGCTTATAATATAGTTTCTCGGAAGTTGCGTCTGCAACTTTCGAGAAAAGCCTGCGTTAGCAGGCGTAAATCTAACGACAGGGTTCTGCGAAGCAGGTTCCTGGAGTCTTATCCGGCTCATTCCTGAGTGTATCCTCCGAAGCCAGCGGCAGAAGCTCCGCCACATTTTCATGGTCAAAGTTCATGCCGCCTGCGGAAAAGGAAATACCGGCGCCGGTGATGGCAATAGTATACCGGCTCTCGTTCAAAGCCTTTTTTAACTGAAGTGCCTGTCTGGAAATATCCATTCAAAAAACCTTCCTTTCTGTCAGTTTATGAAATACATCATCGCAGGCCTCCCGGATATTTAAATCCGCAACCTGGTCAAAACTGGTATGCCCCGGATTGATCTGCACAATCACGGCATTCCTTCTCCGATAGTCCCAATACGCGCCTCCGTAATAACCATTCGTTCCGATCACAAGGATCAGATTCGCCTTTGAAATCCATTCCCTTGCTTTCTGCACACCTTCCTCCCAGAGGCTGATGTGGCTGTAAAGCTCCCAGGGAAGAATCCTTCCGCCGCACGATTCGCATCTTGGCAGGTCTTTCTGCTCCCAGATCTCATACCCGTCATAATGACGGCCGCATTTCGAGCATCGGTTGATCTGAAACCCTCCCTGGATTTCCGCCACATTTTTGGAACCGGCAATCGTATGCATACAATCTTCATTTGTTGTAATGATTCCGATCAGTTTTCCTGCTGCCTCCAGATCGCGCAGTGCATAATGGCTGAAAGTGGGTTTATAGCTGTGCATGGCCTTAACATAAGAGCGCAGGAACCTGTCGCGGCCCAAAATGCCGTGAAGAACCGTTTTAAAGAAGAGCTGACCATATGTGATGCCGCCGCCTGCAAGCGAGATACCCGCCCCGGTAATGGCGACTATGCTGTGACTTTGATCTATATAATCGGACAGCTGCTGTATCTGGTCCACGTTTTGCCTCCTTAAGGGAAATCTCACAATCGTTGCTTCCTGCCAGTTTCCCGGTTATGCATTTCCTGCCCGCAGTTCCTTTAACTTTTTGAAAACATCATCCGAGCCTTCCCGGATATTCAGATTGGCTATACTATCAAAACCGGTATGGCCGGGATTGATCTGGACAATCACAGCGTCCCCTCTCCGGTTATTCCAGTAAGAGTTTCCGAAATAACCGTTGGTTCCAATCACAAGAATCAGATCTGCTTTTGCAATCCAGGTTCTCGCCTTCCGGACATCTGCATCCCACAGGCTGATATGACTGTAAAGCGGCCACGGCAGGATTTCTCCTCCGCACGCTTCACATTTCGGCAGTCCCTCCTGCTTCCAGATCTCATATCCGTCATAATGACAGCCGCAGTTGGCGCAGCAGTTGACCTGCAGGCTTCCCTGGATCTCGGCCACGTTCTTTGATCCGGCGATCGTGTGCATACAGTCCACATTCGTCGTGATAATCCCGATGAGTTTTCCCTTCGCTTCCAGATCTGCCAGGGCATAGTGGGCAAAGCTGGGCTGATAGGAAAACATGTTTTCCAGATAGGTCGGCAGGTAAGAACTGGCGCTATCCCCGGATCTGCGCATGCCGCTCCGTCTGGAGAAAATCATCTGTCCGTATGTGACACCTCCACTGGCAACGGAAATACCGGCTCCTGTCATTGCGATGATGCTGTTGCTGTGATCAATATAGTCCGCCAGCTGCTGTATTTTGTCCATGCTTTTGCCTCCCCTGAAGATTTTCATAGATGTTAGCCCCTTATCCGTTTCTGGTCCTGCATCGATCTTTGATGCAGGACGTAGGCCACGCCATTGCGCGCCAGCGCAATTTTATATGCGTGGCTCTCAGCATAAAATTCTTCTGGATTTTTGCGGACATAGGAAGCGGAGAAGATGCGTCCGGCATTCAGTCTGCCCACACTCTGTTTCAGCCTGCTCATTCCATACAAATAAGAGATTCCCGATCCGGTAACGGCAACGGTCTTATTGCTCTGACTCATGTATTCTTTTAACTGACTGTATTCACTCTTCATTATTTACCGCCTCCATCGAGCCATTTTCTAACTGTTTCTTCATCAATCTTATTTAAACGCAGGCCTGAATGGACTCTTGCGCCGACACAGGCTTTCTTAAGCTGCTCTACCGCGGTTTCAGGGCCGCTCATTCCGCTGGTGCAGAAAGGATAGACCTCTTTTCCACTGAAATCATACTGTGATATAAAGGACAGAATCAGCTGAGGGCATTTACTGTACCAAATCGGAAATCCGATCAGAATACGGTCATAGGAGTCAAAGTCCTTTACCTGATCCACGACCTTTGGAAGCTCATTCGCAGAGAATTCCTTTCTGGAAACTCCGAGTGCTGTGAAATAATTCCCATAATTTTTCTCACCTTTAATCTCGAACAGTTCTCCGTTCGTAATCTTTTGCAGTCCTTCCGCTGCTTTCTTCGTGGCTCCTGCCCTTGAATAATAAGCAATCAGTGTTTTCATGATGCCCTCCTTTTTCCTGTGTATAAAAAGGCAGCACCCATCAAAGAGAGGTGTGATCTCTGGTGGGTGCCGCTTTTCGTCAATAATTGTTTCAGATGTAATTTACTGACAGAGAGACTGATAATTCCCGTGCCTCAGCGCTGCCACTCTTACTGTATCCGAGTGCGGCTGCGGAAACCGGCTTAAAGCCCTCCGGAATTCCCATCTTCGCACACAGGTCTGCGTTCTTCGCCAGAGCCTGTACACCACCCCAGAGATAAATGTTGTCAACGCCCGCATCTGTCGCGGCAATCAGCATATTCTCGATCACGCATGCGGCGTTCGCATATTCAATTCCCGGCGCCATCTGTTTCTCTGAAGCGGAAACAATGATCACAGCAGGTGCGGCATAGAAGAAATCTCTGGGCTCCATTTTCATGGCAGCAGCGGTGGTCTGGTTGATCTCATTCAGGATTTCTTTATTCCGGCACACAGTCAGATGAAGAGAGTCCCTCTTATTCGCACCGATCGGAGCCTGGCAGCCTGCCTTTACAATCGTATCAATAATCTCTTCGGGAACTGCCTTATCCGGGTCAAAATCCCGCGTTGATTTTCTTTTTGAAATCGCTTCCAAAGTCTGCATTACAATTACCTCCTTAATGTAATTTAAGTAGCTACATTATATTGCCATATAAAAGTAATGTCAAGAACTACATTTGATTTTTCCAGGTCCAAGACCCTATGGGTCTTGGACTCTCGCGGCAGTCGCCAAATATCCGCGCAAGCGCGTCTACTTGGCTCGTTGCATCGCGGAAATGAATCTGCTATACTCATTCCAACATTTATGTCGGAGAAAGAGGGTAGTTCTATGCGTGTCAGCAAACGATTCCCATTGGCAGTTCACGCATTACTGTTTGTTGCGGTTCTATCGCCCAAAAAACGTGTGACCAGTACACTTGTTGCGGAAAGCACCGGAGCCAACGCGGTCACAGTCAGAAATCTGTTCCTTGAATTATCTGACAGCGGCCTGCTGATCGCGACCGCCGGCAAAAACGGCGGTGTGCATCTGGCAAGAGAGCCTAAGGATATTACCTTATGGGACATTTATCAGGCGGTGGAAACGCCGAGTGTGGATGAAATTTTCAAAATGTATGAGGGAAGCGATACCTGTCCTGTCGGAAAAAATTTTTATCAGATCCTGTATCCGCACATGGAATCTGCTGTCAATGCCATGAAAGCAAGTCTGGAACAAGTGACGCTGGAGACGCTGAAAGAGGAACTGCAGCCTCTGCTGAGGGAACTGCATGCAGAGAAGTGCCCCTCAGATTTGCCAGGCACAATATCAGATTAATCAGCGCGTCAACTGCGGTTACCCCCTTTTGCATGCGAAAATACCCCTGCAGCAGAAGGCAGCAGAATCCAGATAAAATCTTCCGGAAAACTGTCACAGGGGTATTATAACAATAAGCAGAATATGATATTTCGCTAAAAAGAAGTCTTATGAATCTATCTCCCACACAAAAGTCACGGTGTCGCTAACATCAATGTCATCCGGTTCGATGTTAATGGCAGTGGGAGCCGCCGCATAGGGCATACATTCTTCGGACAGCTTATACTGGGTGTTGGAGTAAATCTCCAGTTCACCCCAGTTATAATCGACATTCAAAAGCTGTCCGAGTTTTACACCGGAGGCTTCACACAGGATTTCTGCTTTGCGCCGCGCGTTTACAGCTGCCGAGCGAAGCATTTCCTCATTCATTCCAGTTGCGTCTTTTACTGTAAATCGGATGGACAGATCCGGATTGGACAGACAGCCGGCAATCGCGGAGAGTGTCTGTGATAATCTCTGCATTTCGAAACCGAATTCCAGCTTCAGGTTGTGATCCACCACGTAGCCGTTGAAGACACGATTGTAATTTCCGTTCCGGTCTTTGACATTCTGATAATCCGTATGGACATTGAAGTTTGCCGTTTTCAGATCGCTTTTCTCAAACCCAATCGCGCAGAGCGTTTCTGTCAGATGCTGAATGTGCTGACCGGCCAGATCCATCGCCCGGTCATAATTTTTGTCCCGCGTATGCAGCGACATGGAAATCACGACCTGATCCGGCATGAGGATATTTTCGTCCCCATTTCTGCATGGATTCGGTCACAAGCTTCCTGATTCGGTCAACAGGCGCATCTTTTCCTGCATTTAGCAGAGCTTCAGCCACTGCGATTGTCATCACCCGGTGCAGATTGAACAGAGTCACTTAAAATCCTGCGGCTTTCTGCAAGACGCAGGCGTCTGCTGCGTTCTGCTATTCCTGCCGCATCCGGTTCACCATCATAAGACTGCTCCGGATATAAATATTCTTCCTTTCGCTGTCTTGCGACATAGTTCTCATCAATGAAATCATCTACATCCTGGAACAACTTCCCGGACAGTTCAAATGAGTGCCTGTCGAAGACAACCAGGATCACCTGCATGTCATGCGAAAGCAGAAAACGGCTGATGACAGAAACGGCAATCTGCAGCGCCCGATCCTTTGGAAATCCATACACGCCCGTCGCGATCAGTGGAAAAGCGATGCTGTCACATTGAAGTTCCACAGCTTTGGCAAGGGAATTTTCATAGCAGTCCGAGAGAATATCAAATTCTCCATGTTTTCCGTCTACCCAGGCCGGTCCGACGGTATGGATAATGTGACTGGCTTGCAAGAAGTTCGCGGCGCTTGCGGCAGCGAACTTCGCAAGTCAACGACAGGGTTCTGCGCAGCAGGTTCCTGGAGTCTATTTTGCAGGAAGTGCAAAAGCGGAAGTTACCGTCACCTGACCGCTTCGATCTGGCCGATTTTTTCCCGCTCCGCAAGCAGAAGTCCCGCGCCTGCGGCTTTGTAAATGGCCGCGTCTGTCCCGGCCGCATAGGTTGGATGCGGATTGGCCGTGTTTACGATGGCGTCTGCTTTGACTTTTGTGATATCATTCCGGATGATTTTAAATGGCACAGATAATCACCTCGCTTCTTGCATTATTTTCTGTTCCGATTTCCCCATTCGCATAACTGGTCCAGTACCTGGACAAGAGAATGGCCTCTTTCTGTCAGAGAATATTCCACCTTCGGAGGAATTTGCGGGTAGACATTTCGGATGATTAAGTCATCCGCTTCCAGCTCTTTTAAGTTTGCACTTAGTGTTCTGTCCGCCACTTTGATATACCTCTGCATCTCGTTAAACCGCACCGGCTCATATTCCATCAGACAGTAGAGAATAACCGGCTTGTATTTGCCTGAAATGAGAGAGAGCGTATAGCTGTAACCGGTATCCTCAAAGTTCGCATCTTCAATCCGTTTTCTTTCCATAACTAACCTCCAGATAAGTACCTTACAAAAATGTTGGTACTTGTATGTCTGTTTGTACCATGTTATCATATATTCAGCTTCAGGACAAGAAGAATACAGCGATCTTTTATTCCTGAAAAACAGAAATCACAGGAGGAGCACATCATGAGAAAAAATATTAAAACGACGGAAGCCATTTTCCCGATGCCGGTGCTGATGGTAGCAACCTACAATGAAGATGGAAGCGTGGATGTTATGAACGCCGCATGGGGCACCATGCTCGAAAGAGATCAGGTGATTTTGAACCTGACAGAGACGCACAAAACGGTAAAGAATATCAAAGAAAGAAAGGCGTTTACGGTAAGCATCGCAGACGCGGCACATGTAGTGGAAGCTGATTATTTCGGCGTCGTTTCCGGAAACAATACGCCCGACAAATTTGCAAAGAGCGGCCTGACCGCAACAAAGTCTGAGCTCGTGGATGCCCCGATCATTAATGAATTTCCTCTTTGCATGGAGTGCGAATTCATACAGTATCAGGATGGGGAATATGGCTGCGGAGTCATCGGAAAGGTAGTCAATACAACAGCAGATGAGTCCGTGATGAATGGCGATACCGTAGCTATCGAAAAAGTGGCAGCCATTGCGTTCGATCCATATACACATGGTTACTATAAGGTCACGGAGAGAGTCGGGAATGCATTTAAAGACGGCCTGCAGTTGAAATAATTCATAAAAGACTCATCCCCAAATGATTTTCTTTTACTACGCTGACGTTTGAGAGCAGCAAAAATACAGCCCGCAGCTACCGGGACATCACTGGCAGCTGCGAACTGTATTTTTTAATTGCATAACAAAGTATTCTTTGTTTTGATTATTGCTCCGGAAGCGACAGTGTCACAGTAACATCTCCATCGCCCAGAAGTTCCTTCAGTTCATCAGCAGTTATATCCTGTATTTTACCAAGCCTTGTAAAATCCCATGAATTAGGAGCGTAATAAATAACAAACGAATTTCCCAGATACAGAATCAGATCACCTGCTGATGTTGTAATCTGCTCATCATTTCTCGGCAGGCTGGTCCCGATAGAGCCGACCTTTTCCATATTTGCATAATCGCTCATCTCAATCGTAAGAGGGCCTTCTGCCAGAAGCCCCATCAGAGCCTCCACAGATGAGTTGTCCTCCATCACAGCGGTCAGGTTCGTCCCATTCACGGTAAGTATCATGATATTGTCCTCCTGTATTTCCTCTCCTGCATCAGAGGTTTCCGTCTCATCTTCTGATGCAGTTTCTGTCTCTCCCATATCTTCACTGCTAATAATCCCTGCTTTTGTATTCTCAGTCCCGGAATCATCCTCATCTGCGGGGGCTTGCGGGCTTTCGGCAGAAGCTGCATTTTCTGCCGTTTTCTGGTCTGATCCACATCCTGCAAGCATGAATACTGCTGCCATCGTCAGTAAAAGCATCCTGATTCTTCTCATGATTTCTGTGCTCCCGTATGAAATTCTCTCAATCGAATGTCTGCTTCCGGCATTACTTCAATATGCTGTACTGTTCATCCGTGACTGCTTCCAGCCATTCGTTAGAGCTGTTTTCTCCCGGTACTTCCACCGCCAGGTGTGAGAACCAGCTGTCCGGAGCGGCACCGTGCCAATGCTTCACGCCAACCGGAATGTTGATGCAGTCGCCCGGTTTCATTTCCACAGCATCTTTCCCCCACTCCTGATAATAGCCGCGTCCGGCCACACAGATTAAAATCTGGCCGCCGCCCTTGTCAGCGTGATGGATATGCCAGTTGTTGCGGCACCCCGGTTCAAAAGTCACATTGAAAATACCAACCTGACTGGTAGATACAGGAGCGAGATAGCTCTGGCCGATAAAATACTGTGCAAAAGCGTCATTTGGTGCGCCGATGGGGAAAACCATTTCTGCAGCATGGGCTGCTTTTGCGTCCACCGGCTGAGCATTCTCTGCCCAGACCTCCTTTGCCATGTAAAAGACTGCCCAGGCTTTCGGCCAGCCGACATAGAACGCTGCATGAGTGATGATGGCCGCGATTTCTTTTCTGGTAACGCCAGCTTTTTTCGCGTTCTCCAGATGATATTTCAGAGAAGAATCCGTAATGCCGGAGGACATCAGTGCCACTACCGTAATAATGCAGCGTGTCTTATGATCAATGTCCTGATTATTCCATGCTTCGCCAAAAAGAATGTCGTCATTGAAGTGCGCAAAATCCGGCGCAAATTCTCCAAGAGTATTCCGTCCTGCTGTCTGTACTATTTTCTCCATAATATTCCTCCGTTCTAATTTCTGATAAATTTCATATCTTCATTGGGCAGTCCGTCCACATCTGAAACATATCGTTCCACCTCCATGTGGAGGTCGTATTTTTCTCTTAATTCGGAGATTTTCCCCATCATAGGAGAAGCATGATGCGCATCAATCGCGGCCTGATCTTTCCAGGCATCAATGAGCAGCACCGTCTCCGGCTCTTCCATAGGGAAGAAGTATTCATAACGGATGTTTCCTTCTTCGGCCCGGATTTTATCCACTGTTCCGCTTGTTGTCATCTCCTGTGCGAATTTTCTCGCATTTCCATCTTTTCCTCGTATAATATGTTTATAGTTAATAGTTACTTAGTTCCTTGAAAACCGAAT
>JAJPWX010000115.1 GCA_021205755.1 Lachnospiraceae bacterium
ATTTTTTAGAAAATCTTTCTTTTATGTGCAGTTATTGCGAGTCAATAACATAATGTGCATCCATGCATCCTGTTCCCACATCTTAGCAACATCCGCAGGAATTTCAGCGCGTTCTGCATTCGAAAGAGTATCCCATATCAAAATTGTTAATGTCTGATTGCAGCATTCCCTATAAACAGAGAACCAGTCAGCGGAAGTAAAATCAGTTTTTGCTCCAAACAATGCTCTGCCGGTTAGTTGTAACATTACTCTTTCTTCTTCACGCACTCTTGCTCACACCTCTCGAATTGCCACAGTTCCTATTGCTTATACCATGCGTTCTATCTATCACACTGCCGTCGCCGCAGCCTCTTTCACAGCTTTCATCTCGGCGCTCATGCCCGCTTTCCGATTCACCTCGTCTGGATTATGATATGTAGGCACAGTCTTTTTAATAGCATCTACCACAGCATCATATCCTTCAATCTCCACTGCGTTCATCAATATCTTAATCTTCTCATCTACTTCTTCCCTGGCATAAGCCTTATCCCTCTCGATGAAGATCATCTTGTTGAGAGTCTTGTCCAATTCCTCCGTTTTCATCAGAAGTTCTTCATATAGCTTCTCACCGGGACGAAGACCAATCTCCACGATATCAATATCTTTATACGGCGTCAGTCCTGAGAGCTTTATCATATTTTCCGCCAAGTCCAGAATCTTGACCGGCTTACCCATGTCAAGCACGAACAACTCGCCATTGTGTGCCATAGCTCCGGTTTCCATTACCAGACCGACAGCCTCTGGAATGGTCATGAAGTAGCGTATGATCCTCTTATCCGTCAGAGTAATCGGGCCGCCGGCTTCTATCTGTTTTTTAAACAACGGTATGACGCTGCCGTTACTACCGAGAACATTACCGAAACGAACAGCCGTAAACTCAGTCCTGCTGTCCGTCCGGCACTGGATCACCATCTCACACAACCGTTTACTTGCTCCCATGATATTTGTCGGGTTGACAGCCTTGTCCGTGCTGATCAGCAGGAACTTCTGTACTCCGTACTTTTCGGCCATATTTGCCACATTGTATGTACCGAGGACATTATTCTTGATAGCCTCACAGCCACTGTGTTCCATCAAAGGCACGTGCTTGTGAGCAGCGGCATGGAACACGATATCCGGTCGATTCTCCGCAAAGATTTCATTCAGTCGTTTCTCATCCCTCACCGATGCAATCACAGTCTCAAGATTCAGATAATCTCCATACTTCCGAATCAGTTCCTGTTGGATGTCATATGCGTTATTCTCATAGATGTCGAGAATGATGAGCTTCTTCGGCTGCAATGCTGCAATCTGTCTGCAAAGCTCCGAGCCGATGCTCCCACCGCCGCCTGTGACCAACACAGTCTTTCCGGTATAGTACTGTGCCGATAACTCGCTACCGATAGAAAGAGTATCTCGGAACAACAAATCCTCAATGCTGAATTCACGAAGGGTCTTTCTATCTGAGTCATCATTGCCAAGCGGATAATCATAGAGTTTAACCTTGCAGTCTGTCTGACGGTAAAGGTTATACAACCTTGACCTGTCCTCTGCGCTTGCGTCCGGAAGAGCAATCACAATCTCCTGTACTGGCATATTCTTAATGCGCTCTATGATGTTCTCGTCTTCTGGATATACCTTAAGCCCATTGATACCGCTGCCAATCTTGTCCACATCTTTGTCAATAAAGCAGTATGGATTATAATGCGCCATGGGGTTCCGAATCAGCTCGTCTGCAAGGGTCGCACCAACATTACCGGCACCGACGATTGCTACATTTATCTTGTGGATTCCTTTCCCCTGGCTGTCTTTTCTGTGGTTTCCTTCGGCAATCCTCGTATCGGAATTGCGATTTGAATAAGCATAAAAGCATTGGTAAGCAAACCGGGAGAAAAGTGTGGCCAACATGATACCCATTATCGTCAGTAGGCTATATGCAAAGCCCAGGCTGAGAGAGGAGATAATGCGGCCAATAGCTATGAAAATAATCCCTGCAATAGCATCTGAAATTATGAGAGTGAGGTATATTTTCACACTAGCATAACGCCAGATGTTCGAGTATATTCTTGTAACTGTGCGCAGGGCCATAATGCAGATAAAGAGCAGGAGGAACTTCGGAATTGTGAAATCCCCTTTAAGTGCCATGGAGCCTATATTAAAAGTGGAAAGTCCGGCGCAAAGTATGTATACGAGTAGGATAATACCTGTATCAATTATCTGTAGTTGTATGCGTCTTTTGTTCATATTCATATCCCATCAAATCTTTGAAATATACTTTGACAAATCAGATATCATTAACGATGTCAACGATGAATAAATTCATATTCTCGATTGCAAATAGGTTCTTTTTTCATCAGCATTCATTTTCTTTGTATAGAGAAAATCGGAGATATGTTTTTCTGAATATTCATCTATACTTTCGATAACACGGGCAGGGACACCTACTGCAACACTATTATCCGGTATGTTTCTTGTAACAACAGCACCACAACCAATAATCACATTATTTCCAATGTGTACTCCTGGCATAATGATTGCATTGGTTCCAATATGAACATTATTCCCAACAGTGATGGCACCAAATAAATCTATCTCGTCAGCTCTGTCAATCTTATTTAAATATCTTAACACCCATACCCCCCCCCGTCATGAGTTACAAATGTTACTCCAGAATTAACTCTAACGTGATCTCCTAAACTGACTAAGTATGGCTCTGAGCCAAATAATGCGGACTTAAAAATATGACAATCTTTACCATACTTTAAGCCTTTGTATTTCCAGTACTCCATTATAT
>JAJPWX010000044.1 GCA_021205755.1 Lachnospiraceae bacterium
GACAGACAGACAGACAGACAGACAGACAGACAGACAGACAGACAGACAGGATAATTCTGTCCGTTTTTGCTGCTTCAAAAAAAATAGAGCAATTCATCAAGGCGTGTTTTGCCATGGTATTTCCATGGACGGGACGCGTCTTTTTTGTGTGCAGATTATATAATTTTTCAGCCTGATACAGAACGTAGTCCATGAGGCGAGCAAGGAGGAGGTGCGGATGGAAACGAAATCGCGGCATTATGAATTCGAAGGCGCGGTATTTGATATTCCGATGTACTACGATGAACTTGCGAAAATGTACATCGAGGAATATCGGAATTTTAACGAGAACCCAGTGTGGACGAAAAACGGCTGTCCCATCACACATACTGTAGAGGAAGCGTGTCCTTTTGGCGAATGGGACAAACCGGAGCGGTTTTATACCTGCGGGGAGTGCCGGTTTTACAGGCAGATCGCTCCCCATGCTCTGATCGGGGTATGCAGGCAGGAAAAACGGCAGTGGGCAAACAAAATAAACATGCAGGCAATGCGCCAGTCATGAATCTTGTCAGAAAGGAAATGTGAGAAAATGAAGAAAAAATTTTTGGCGTCGTTTTTATCCATGCTGTTAATCTTTTCCACCATACCGACTATTACGTATGCAACGGAGATGGAAGTGGAAACAGTTGCGGCAGAAGCAGAGACGGAAGAAGAAACAGCAGCGGTTGTAGCAGAGACGGAAGCACAAACAGTTGTGGTTGAAACGGAGACGGAAGCACAAACAGCAGCAGATGAAGCGGGGACGGAGAGGGAGGCTGAAACATCCACCGAGGAAATAACGGAATTACAGGAGAATCCAGATACGGAATTCCCGGAAGAGACAGAGGATGCCGCTGTTGAGGGAGCAGTCAATGAAGACAACAGCGAGGAGAATGTTGCGATGATTCTGGAAACTAAGAAAATTACGTCTCTTTTTGCTTATACGCCTTCTGTTGCTTCACTCTTCGTTTATGATGATGTTACGGTTACTGATTGGGTTTACGAACTAAATGATGACATGGTAATATATGGAGGTGCAACACTTAAATTTTCTGATTCGGTTCAGTTTAATTTAAAAGGTTTTACCCTTACAAATTATGGCACAATTAATGGAGCCATTGTTGATCTTGTCACATCTGGTGGTGTATTCTACAATTATGGGATTTATCAATTTTGGCATACATCTGGAACCATATACGACCTGACGCTAAGTTCTATCGTCCTGTCCTCCGGCACATTTTCGCCCGACTTTACGGCGGTAACGCGAGAATATGCCGTGACAGTAGACAACAGCGTGGCAAGTATTGATATTACGCCGACGTTGAACACGGGAAGCGGCGTGAAGTCTATGACGGTGAACGGTGTAACGGCAACAAGCGGAGCAGCGTCAACCGTCAGCTTGAGCGTTGGTGTAAATAGCATTCCTATCGTCATAACAGCCAACGACGGGAGCGATACAGCGAACACCTACACCCTGACGGTGACGAGACAATCCGCATCCTGTTCTCATTCGAGCTACACTAACGGCTTTTGTGACGACTGCGGCGCATATCAGCCCGCAACGCTGAACGGCAGTACCTATGAAATCTCCAACGCCGGACAATTATTCTGGTTCGCGGCACTCGTAAACGGCGACACGTCGCAGGAGGGCATATCGGGCGCGAATGAATATGCAAACGGTATACTGACTGAGGACATCGACCTTGGCAACAAGGACTGGATACCCATTGGAAATTACGCCGATTTACAAAGCCATTCTTACAGAGGTACATTCGATGGCGGTGGGCATACTATTTCAGGGCTGTATATCAACAATAGTTCAAGCAGCTATCAGGGACTATTCGGGTGTGTACGTGACGGTACGGTACAAAATGTCACAGTCGGTGGCAGCGTGTCAGGAAACGCATATGTGGGCGGCGTGGTCGGCGCTGCTGAAGGAGGCACTGTGACAAATTGCGGCAACAGTGCTTCGATCAGCGGCGACACCTCGGTCGGCGGCGTAGTTGGCAATAACGGTGGCACTGTGACTTACTGTTACAACATAGGCGAAGTCAGCGGCAGTGATATAGTCGGCGGCGTGGTTGGAAATAATTACTCCGGTGTCAGCGTATCAAACTGCTACTATCTTACAGGCACGGCGACTGCGGCGATTGGTTTGGATAACGGCACGTCAACAAGCGTTGCGGTAAAGACATCCACTCAGTTTGCGTCCGGCGAGGTGGCGTATCTGCTCAACGGAAGTGTTTCGGGCGGAACAACATGGTATCAGAACATTGACAATGGCAAAACGGCAGATACTTACCCTGTGTTGAGCAGTTCCAGCGGCACGGTGTACTACGGCACGAATTGTGCAGGCACGGCGATTTACAGCAATAGTACAGTTCCCGCGGCGACACACAGCCTGACGTACGTAGAGGCGCAAGCGGAAACCTGCACGGAGACAGGAAACTCCGAATACTGGTACTGCTCAGTGTGCGAAGGGTATTTCAGCAATTCAGCTGGGACGGCGACAACAACCCTGAGCGGTGTGACGATCGCGGCAAAGGGACATGATTGGGGAGGAACCGAGTATTTATGGTATAGCGATATGCAAACCTGCATGGCGACGCGTACCTGCCAAAATGACAGCTCACATATTGAGGTGGCATACGCAACAATAACCAGTGTAGAGAAAAAAGCGGCGACCTGCACGGAATACGGCGAGACAACTTACACGGCTGTGTTCAGTGAAAGCTGGGCAAGCGAACAGACGAAGGTGGTAGCGGACAT
>JAJPWX010000091.1 GCA_021205755.1 Lachnospiraceae bacterium
GAATTAATGAGGCATAATAAGATTCTTGGCGTTAAGAAGCCAGATGAAGATATACAGAAATTAATTAATCATACTAGAAGAATTATAAGAGAAGAAAACGAACGTATAAAACGTAAAGAAGATCTTGATGAGAAGGAACTGTTTGAACTGGTAAATCATGTATGTATTATTGGAATAAATGTCAATTATGCTTTGCAAAATAATGAAACTACTGTTTCTTTAAATGTATATGAGTTTGGGGCAACGGAGGTTTTTAAATATATAAGAAATATAGATCATATAAAACGAAATTCTTCATCCGAGATGGAGTGGATCGTAAATACTTGCATTAATCATACCTTTTTGATTCCATCTATACTTCCTATGGTCGTAGGAGTAAATGGATTTGAAAAAAATAATGCTAAGGATTCATCTATAATAGCAGCAGCCTTTCCTGTTGTAACAGCGGTGAATGCAAATGATAAAAATAATATCAAAGATTTTTGGGCAGATATGTATTTATTATACTGCTTAATGGCAACTGAAATAAGAATGAAAGAGATTAATGAGAGGTGTGGAAATGATTGGTGAAAGAGTGATTGCGTATACTATCAGCAGTAATGCCGCAAAAATGATTAAGTCTGGTTTAGCAGAAATAAGTAGTGGTGGTGTCAGAGACATTGCAACAAAGCAACTTGTAGAGTTGGCAAAGCCTGCAGTAAAGAATATGGCAGGAGATATCTTATCTCCGCTTTCACTTGTATCTGGTGTAGCAAATAATGTGCAATCAGCAATGGTACAGAAAGGTGTAAATCAGGTTAATAAGAAAGTCGACTTATCATTAGATAAACTTGATCAAGTGCAGAGAGCAGTAGGAAATCTTTCGAACGTAAATGCGTTGGGATGGCTTAATTGTACAATCGGTATAGTAAATTGTGGTATTTCTCTTGTGGAATTTGCTGTTGTTTTAAAGTCTTTAAATAAGATAGAAAAACGTCTAGATTCTATAGAATATAAAATTGATCAGGAGACAAGGAAAAATGTCAGAGATGCTTTTCATAAATATAGCTATTATATTATCTCTGATGTTGAAAAACTAAAATCTGATGAATTGAATGAATCAATATTATTTGATGTAAGTGACCACTTGTGTGAAATTTCTGCTTTTTTAGGTGGGAAAATATCAGACTTTGAGGAAGGAAAAATAGACAGTTCATTAGCATTCGATATTTTATTCCCATTGGGAAGCGCGTTTGCGAAAGAACTAAAGGCGTTTTCTGCTTTGTATTATTATGAAAAAGGTGAAATGTCACCGGTCTATGATTTGTCATTTAAAGTTGTGCAAAGAATGGCGGATCAACAATTTTCTTCGACGTTTAAGAACAGATTGTTGATTGATTTTACGGATTTTTCTTTTGAAGATAAATATCTGGTTTATAATTCAACAATGTTAACTACTGAAACTCAGATCGGAGAATTGATACATTCGGAAAATGTCATCCAAAAACTGGATAAAAATGATTATATGCATTTGGAAGCCTTTTTACATAAAAAAATTATGGAGGGAGATTATCAGGAGATAGGAGACCATATTTGTATACTTATTTAATCCGTTTTTAATAGAATAGATGCATTGCGGCTATAGTTCTTTCTTGCATTTATAAAAAAGTAAACAGGTATCGTGATTATTTTAAGTATTGGAGTTTTGCTATGAACCAGCTAAAAAAATATTGCATCAATCTACGAAAAAACAATGAAGAACGAATCTGGCGAGAAATTAATGATGCAGACGAAAGATGGCCTGAGAAACACCCTTTGCAACGATTTATTATTGCCAGTAATTTGAGCAATTATATGCCGGATGATATTCCTGAGCTTCAGATATTCCGGTATAAGTACATGACCGGACTGTACCAGATGAAATTATCTTATTCTACTCTTAAGAAAAAAACAATAGCTGTTATCAGAGAAAACTCTGAAGAATTATCAAATATAGCTGAAACATATGATTTAGGCTGGTGTAAATCTGTAGCATATCAGCCGCAGCAGTACTGTGATATTAGGAATAGTCTTGTAAATTTGCTTGAAGGTGTGGGCAGTTCCTATTGGGTGTACTATAAGAGATTTTTGTGTGCAAGGGGATATCAGTATTCAACCCCGATGACAGATCTGGCATATGTATGCGAAGATTTGTCCCGTGAACTCGTGAAGCCGCTGGAATCCATGGCGAACATAGCACCGAAAATTGCCAAAGGGTTACCTTCTTATCTCAATAAGCTGAAAACAGGCCTGCAGAATTTGAGTAAAATGCTAGTACGGTTGGATGATTATGCTGTAAGCAATTATCTGGAGCAAGATTTTTTGAAGAATATGCAGAAGATTCATGACAGTGCCGTTTCATATCAAAATATGGATTGCCTATATGAATTGGATAAATTATACGCAACAATGGTATGTACATATATAATTTCGGGTTCATTGGAAGGAAAAATCGATGGTATAATTCTAAACGATAAATGGCGGGTATCTGCTGAACGTGAGAACACAGAATCATATTTGCGGGAAATGCTTGACTTATCGCAGGCATGTATCAGTGATGCTATGCCGAAGGTCAAACAATATATGTTGAAAACGTGGATGTAAATATATTTGGATGATTGATTATCCTGGTGTTATAAATTGATCAGCTATGGCTTGCGTATTTTTAAGTAAAATAAACAGATAGTATCTCACTGAATTATAATTCAGAAAGGGGATATGTCTAATGAAGAATTCCAACAAAAGCAAGGTATTTAACATCCTTACCAGTGTCTGCGCGTTTCTCGTCAATGTCTTCAGGAAGCTGTGATAGCCGCGATGTATACGTTGAGACAACGCTGAAAGTCTGATAGCTCAGCAACCGCAGGCATATTGCTGAGGGCTATCGAAATCAGACTTTTCAAAAATCTGCAGCTGCTGTGGGAAAGGCTGGCAGACCGTATTTTACAACTGAATATTGATTTATGCGGAATCCGTGTTCTGGCGTTATTGCCGGGACACGGATTTTTGCGACTGGGCACATGGAATGATTATCGTCTTGAGACGACAGAATAATTCGAAAAATCATTTTGATGACAGGAAGGCACAATTTTAACGAAAGGAGAAAAAGAAAATGGCAGCTAATGTAGAGAGTATGTTTTATGTAAGGGAGACCCCATGGCATGGTCTTGGTGTTCGGGTAAATGAAGCTCCGGATTCTTATGAAGCTTTGAAGCTGGCGGGACTGGACTGGTCTGTCCTGCAGGAGCCGATTTATGCAGATGGTGAATGTATTCCAGGCTATAAGGCGAATGTGCGCAGCAGTGACCGAAGAGTACTTGGTGTGGTGACCGATCGTTATAAGGTCGTGCAGAATGAAGAGGCGTTTGCTTTTACGGATGCACTTCTTGGAGAAGGCGTCCGCTATGAGACTGCCGGGAGTTTACAGGACGGAAAAAAGGTATGGGTGCTTGCCCGGATGCCACGGGAGTTTGTAATGGAAGGTGAGCATTTTAGTCCATATCTGGTGTTTTCGAACACTCATGATGGCAGTGGTGCGATCCGTGTGGCGGTTACGCCGATCCGCGTCGTATGCAACAACACACTGAATCTGGCTCTTGTTACGGCGAAGCGCTCCTGGTCTGCGATTCACACCGCGAATGTGCAGGATAAGATGGAGGAAGCAAAGAATACACTTCTGATGGCGGATCGGTATATGACTGGCCTTGGCCGGGAATTTGAAAACCTGCGCCATATCAGCCTGACGGATGCGAAAGTGAAAGAGTACATTGAGGTACTGCTGCCCTGTGAAGACAACTCTACACCGCATCAGAAGAAGAATATCCGCCGCTTGCGGGATGATATGAGAAGCCGTTACTATGACGCACCGGATCTGAGTGGCGTAGGAAACAATGCGTATCGCTTCATTAATGCGGTATCGGATTTTGCTACGCACGCGGAACCTATCCGCAGAACCAGGAATTACAAGGAGAATCTGTTCTCTAGAACGATTGACGGGAACCCGCTGATCGACCGGGCTTATCAGCTGGTGCAGGCTGCATAATGAGAGATTTCAATATTTCTATGATCTTTAAAGGAACATAATCTCAGGAGTATTCGCCAAAGTGTGGGTACTCCTGCATGTTTTTGCGTGAGTATGTATCTGGAATCTTCCGGGGAAAGGGACTTGTAATGAACAAAGAGAGAAGAAAGCGGCTGGGAACAGCATTTGATATGACTGATGAAGCAAAGAAAATCTTGGATGAGGTGAAGGATGAGGAACAGAATGCGTATGATAATCTGCCGGATTCATTCCGGGATGGAGAGCGCGGCCAGGAGATGCTTGATAATATGGAAATGCTTGATAATATGGAAATGCTTACCGAAGCATATAATTATCTGGATGACGCGGTTTCTGTAATTGAGCAGATTTAGATGTACAGCAGGAGGTACGGGAATATACCATGGTTACTTACAGATCATAGCAGTCATACCTTAGATCAGGTTATGAATTGAGTTCGCCTGAGTAATGGAAAGATAAAATTATAGGGGCTGCTGCAAAGTAATTTGCTCAGATTGTACCGGATAATGCGTGAAGCGCAAGCGGTAAAAGTACAGACGTAGCCCTGCTGTAATGAAAACCTGTACGCTTGTGATTTGCGCATTAGGCGGTACAAAGTGTGCTAATTGTTTTGCGGCAGTTCCTAAGGCAAGCAGGGGAAGATGTGGATTGTCAGAAAGGACAGGAATACAGATATGAGTCAGACGATTTCTACAAGAAATATGACCAGAGAGGAGTGGCTGGAGTTACGGCGGCGCGGCATCGGAGGCTCGGATGTGTCCGTTATTATGCGGAAGAATCCGTACCGTTCGGCCTTGGCACTCTGGGAAGAGAAAACAGGACGGCGACCTGTGGGAGGCACGGAGAACGAGTACACTTACTGGGGAAATGTAATGGAACCGATTATCCGGAAGGAATTCAGTAAGAGAACCGGTTTAAAAGTGCGTCAGAAACATGCGATGATTCTGCATCCGAAGTATCCGTTTCTGTTCGCTGATCTGGACGGCATTGTGACGGATGCGGATGGAAAGAAATGTATATTTGAGGCGAAGACGGTCTCCCAGTATCGGGAAGATCAGTGGGAGGATGGAATTCCGGAAGAGTATATGCTGCAGATTCAGCACTACATGGAAGTGTGCGGTATGGATAAGACGTACATTGCCGGACTGATCGGCGGGAACCGCTTTGTGTTCTATGAAGTCAATCGCGATGATCGGCTGATTGAAGAACTGATTGCTGCAGAGGTGAGTTTCTGGAATGACAATGTGCTTGCGGACAAGCGGCCGGAGGTAGACGGGACATCTGCCACAACGACATTCCTGAATCAAAAATATGGACAGGCTGTCCCGGATTGCATTGTATTACCACAGCAGATGAAGGAGGTTCTCGACAGATATGAAGATGTCAGCAGGAGCCTGAGCGAGCTGGAAACTCAGAAGACAGCTTTGGCAAACCAGTTAAAAGACGCACTGCAGGAGCATGAGAAAGGGGAAGTGGATGGCAGAATTGTCAGTTGGAAGAAGATCCAGAAGATGTCTTTCGACAGTGGAAAGTTCCGTAAGGAAGAACCGGAGCTGTATTCGCAGTATCAGAAAGACAGCTCTTATCGGCGGTTCACGATAGAGAAATCTGCAGCGTAAAATCAGGAGAAAAGGGGACGGCGGCGGTCGTAACCTTTTCTCTTTTATACGTCAGGGTATGCGGGGAAGAAACCGCAAATATTGATACTGGAAGGAATGCCATATTATTATAGGAAGGAAGTGCTACTTATGAATACGGAGACAGCACTGATTCGGCTGCTAAGGGCAGATGAAATTGAGTGCCGCATCGCGACGATTAACGAGAAAGGGTTGAGTCTGCTGCTCTTTAAGGATGCCAGAGTCGATCAGAAGATACTGGATGAGACGTTTACTCCTATGGGATGGAGACGTACCCATCAGGAGATCGGAGGAAATCTGTATTGTACCGTTGAAATCTGGGACGAAGGCAAACAGCAGTGGATCGCGAAACAGGATGTCGGCACCGAGAGCTACTCTGAAAAAGAGAAAGGCCAGGCATCGGACAGCTTCAAGCGTGCGTGTTTTAACTGGGGCATTGGAAGGGAACTTTATACGGCTCCGTTTATCTGGATTCCATCGGGAAAGGTAGAGATCAGGCAGAACTGTGGTAAATATAGTTGTTACGAACACTTTTCAGTAAGTGAAATCGGATATGATAAGAACCGGGCGATTTGTTCACTGACGATTGTAGGCAGTAAAAAACAGGTACTCTTCTCTCTTTATCCAGCCAAAACAGAAATTCCAGATAAGCAGATGGCTGTGGCAGGCCGGGAAAGTAAGCGGAGAGTTGCAGAATCTGTCGGAGCTGGAGCAACTGATCTGACGGAGAAAGAAGGTATGGCAGAGAACCCCGCAACAGGGGCTGGTGCATCTAAGAATGGAAACGCCAGAAATAAGCGATCATCGGAAATGATGGCAGATGAATCCACAGGAACGACCAGAAGTGCAGAGTCCTCTGGAGAAAACAATGGGAGTACGGTTGCGTCGAATCGAAGTGGTTCTGGAAGGAACATCAGCGAATCACCAGAAGAGAACGGAAATTCCTCTGCCGGAGCTACTGGTGGGGCTGTCGGGATATTCCCTGGACTTAGCCTTGCGCAAACAGCGGAGCTTGAGCAGGAACTGAAACGGACGGGGGTTCCGCTGCAGGATGTGTTGGAGCGCTATTCGCTGACATCCGCGGCTCAGATGAGTGAAGAGATTTTTAAGAGCGCGATGCGTGCTTTGCGGAGAACCAGCAGCAAAAAACAGAGGGGTAATCAAAGTGTAGCTCAGAATCAGAAGGCCGCATAGTATGATGGATATGAGATGAATTTGTACTGGGAGGTGAGCAAGGAATGAGTAACCGAGTTATGGGTTATGCCAGAGTCAGCAGTCACGAACAGAACCTGGATCGCCAGATACTGGCGTTGAAGGAGTATGTTCCAGAGGAAAATATACTGGTGGATAAGGCCAGTGGTAAAAATCTTGAACGGGAATCCTACATGGCGCTGAAAGGAGCGCTTGGATTGCGGGATGGAGATACTCTGGTCATTACATCTTTGGACAGGCTTTCCAGAAACAAAGCAGATATCAAGCAGGAACTGCAGTGGTTCAAGGATCATGGTGTCAGATTGAAAATTCTTGATCTGCCGACTTCGATGATCGAGGTGCCGGAAGGCCAGACGTGGATATTGGAGATGATACAGAATATTCTGATTGAGGTGCTGGCGAGTATCGCGGAACAGGAGCGTGTCACCATAAGGAAGCGACAGCGGGAAGGAATTGATGCAGCCAGGCTGAAAGGAAAACATCTTGGCAGACCCATGATCGCTAGGCCGGACGGATTTGAGGAAGCTTATGACGAATGGAAAAGCGGGAAGATCACGGCAACAAAGGCGTCACAGATGCTTGGCCTGACTAACGCTACTTTTTATCGGATGGCAAAGCAGTACGAAAGTGAATCAAAAGGTTAAGTGCTTTTGATTCATGTTTCAAAAGTCCAAAAGGACCTTTTGGGGAGTGATTTTCGCGTAAAATTCGACTCCCCAGAAGGTGTAGGTTTTGAAACAACGGCATTATCCCATACTGATGAGGAGAGAAAGCCGGGCAGCAGCCAGGTTAAAGAAATCCCTTTTAAAATGCGCTTCTTGACTTACAGAATGTGCAATGCTAAGATAGGGGTGCAAAGATTTACTTATAATTCTCTAAACTGGAAAAGAAGGCAGGTGGTTTAGATGGATATGGATGAGAAACAACGTCTGCGGGAAGAAGATCTCCAGAGACTTCGGGGACTTCGGCTCATGGATGATGATTTTCTGGGAGTGGTTTTCGATGGTAATATTGAAGCAACGGAATTGCTCTTGAACATTATTCTTGGACGGAACGATATGGTTGTGACGCAGGTTGTGGGGCAAAGGGAAATTAAAAATCAGAACGGCAGGTCAGTCAGGCTTGACATTCATGCTGTAGATAGTGATGATAAACAATACGACATCGAAGTGCAGCGTGAAGATCGAGGCGCAGGCGCACAGAGAGCCAGATTCAATAGCAGTATGCTTGATACAAGGATGCTGAAGCCTGGAGAAAAATTCGCTAAACTGGCAGAAGGCTATGTGATCTTTATCACAGAAAATGATGTGTTGGGAAAAGATATTTCCCTTTACCACATTGACCGTGTGATTAAGGAAACAAATGAATTGTTTGGCGATGGTTCACATATCATTTATGTGAATGGCGCTTACAAGAACGATGAGGAGCCTATTGGTAAGCTGATGCATGATTTCAGGTGTATAGACGCTGATGATATGAATTATAGTGTATTGGCTGATCGGGTTCGTTACTTTAAGGAAAGCGAAGGAGGGATCGAGACTATGTGCCGTGTCATGGAAGAAATGCGAGACAAAGCTGCAGCGGAAGCTGATTATAAGGCGATGATGCGTGAAAAGAGATTGTTTGCAGTATCCTTGTGGGAAGATGGCATAAGGGATATAGAAAAGATAGCTAAATTGACGAGACTGACTGTGGAAGAAGCAAGGGAGGCAGTTGGCGTTAAATCTGCTTGATTCTTTTCTGTAGTTCCTTTTTATGTGATTTACTGATAAGTTTTATTACTTGATGCGAAGAAACTACAACACAGAAAGCGTATGAAGATCCGGATTCTGGTATCTATTACTGGAATCCGGATTTTTGCTGTTTAACAGGAGGCAAATATGGAACAAAAGAAACTGGCAGCATTGCTGCGGACAAAGATTGCGGAGGAGATGAAGCAGTTTCGAAAGCGGATGCTAAGGGAGCGGCCGGAATTAATTTACGGGAGCGCGTATCAGATTGATACGAAATTGAACCTGTGTGAGATACTGATGGAAATGAGCCAGAAGATGACTGGGGACGAACTGCGGATGTTACTTGGGTTCCCGAATCTTCTGGCTTTTCTTTACTCTGAGTGGATACATCGGAGTGGTGGTACACCGGGTATGGAAGAATTGCGTAGGAGCATTGATGAAAGTATCTGCTCGCTGCAAAGACAAAGAACGTTTTTAGAAAATGAGATTACGGAGGAAGGAGTAGCATAACAATGAGGATGAAAGCAAATGAATTAGATTACACACAGATTATGGTGAAGGGAATTCCGTCACTTTTTACGGAGACACGGGTGAGAAAGGATTCCGTACCGGACGGATTTTACCTGTATGAAGTCCGGTATGATGATGCGGGGTTAGGTGATCCGGCACAGATCGGACGGTGTGTAATTACCAATTTCCTTGGTTCGCTGCTGGCAAGTGAAGAACTGGAACTTCCGTGGAGCGGTTATCTGGACATTGATCCGGAAAATGAATGGGAGAGTGGAGAATTTATCGGCACTTTAAAGGATGGCATCCGCTCTGTACGGCAGATGGTTTTCAGAAACACGCTGTATGGAATGAGACGTTCTTAAAAAAACTCGGAAGGAGGATGGATATGCCGGGAGCGAACATGAAAAAACTATATTACGACAGGATATTTCCGTATCAAAAGCACATTCCGAAAACTCAGGAATATGAGGATACACTGGATCTTATGAACGTGGCAGAAGGGGAACTGCGTGAGCAGATGACTGCAAAAGAGGAGGCAATGTTTATCGATTACCGGAGCTATGTGGAGAGGCTTTCAATGCTGCAGAATGAGGAGTGTTTCGCTCAGGGGATGTCATTAGGCATCCAATTGATGGCAGAGGCCTTTGTTCAGGATGTGGGAAAAGCGGAGTAGGTGGAGTCAGACAGGAGGAAGTGGAAAATGGAACAGATTCGGAATCTGGCTGAGTATTTATTGATCTTGGAAGTAGATCAGATCGAGGATGATCAGGAATTTTGCAACGCAGAACATGAAGCGATTCAGGAATATTGTGAGCAGCACGGATATGAACTTTCCGAAGACGACTGGAGTGAAATTCGATCCAGGGGAGAGGAGCGGACATTCCTGAATGGCAAAGAGTGGTTTGAAACACAGAGTTTGTAAATGAGCGAAAGGTGGAGAATATTATGAGTGACATGATGAAAGATGCAGGAAAAGAAACAATCGATAGCTCCAAGAGCGAAGATGAACTGAGCTTTGAGGAATTTACAAAATGGCTGAAAAAAGCCATTGAGAAGTGTATGGAGGAACCAATAGAGGTGCGTTTCTGTACGATCAGCAAAATTAATCGTCCGGAAGTGAAAGCAATGACGATTCTGCGGTCAGGAGAAAATGCGTCACCTGCAATTGAAATTGAGCCTTATTATAAAGAATTTCAGAGCGGTGTGGACATGGATAGCGTTGCGGAAAAAATAGTTGCTTTACATAAGGAAGCAGGACAGTCGGGTAAACAGGATGTGTCCTTTTACACTGATTTCGAACAGGCCAGGGATCACATCGTATGCAGACTCGTGAACTACGAAATGAACCGCGGACTGTTGGAGACAGTTCCGTATCTTCGGTATCATGACCTCGCGCTGGTTTATTGTTACCAGATGGGTAATGAGACGCTTGGAATGGGAAGCATTTTGGTGCGGAATGAACACCTTGAAGTTTGGGGAATCGAGCCGTTTCAACTTCATGCGGTTGCAGTTAAGAATACAAAGGGGAAACCGTACTGCCTTATACCTGTATGTGCAGTATTGGATAGTGTTTTGGGATTTGAAAAGCCGCAGGAAGAGGATGAAGCTGCAGAAGAGGAATCACTGGCATATGTTCTTACCAACGAGGAGATGTGTTACGGAGCAGTTAATATCTATTTTAGTGACACACTGCGCGAAGTTAGCAGTCAGATTGGCGACGATTATTATGTACTCCCAAGCAGCCTTCATGAGTGTATGATTGTTCCTGTATCCGAGTGGACAAGTAACGGTGCGAGAAAACTGCAGGCGATCGTTCATGAAATAAACCACAATCCAGAATACATGCAGGTGGAGCAAATTTTGGGTGAATCGGTTTATCGCTATTATGCAGACACGGAGGAATTGGAGATTGCGGCGTAAGCTATCTATATGATGGTAAGAGATAAGATGAAGTGTCTGCTGAAAAGAGAGTGGTAAAGCTGACGCTACACTGTTGAAGAAAGAAGAAGCACCTGGCAGGGGTTTTTAACCGTGCTGTCAGGTGCTTCTTTACTTATGAAGACACGTTTTCTTTTTTTCAATATAGCAATTGTCAGGTCGATTTACCCGGCATCTACTACCTGGCATTTTTTTTGGTGAAAAGCAATCCCATAATGGTAGATTGTCTGGATGTCGGAATCGCTGAAATATTCATCGTAGTGTGTATTTTCGATCTGACGTAGTCCTGCCTTGGCCCGACTTTTTAATGTTCCGGCGCTTTTGGCATATTTTATTTCTATAATATGTCCGCATTGTCTGACTCGGTCGATGAGTATAATATCTGCTCTCCCATTCCCGGCTTCTCTGTTTGACTTTACGCGCCAGCCACGTCTTGCACGGCAGATACCGAGAACCATAGCATGGTAAAAGGATTCTTTTTCTTCATCGGTGTTGCCGCCATCCATAAAACTGATCGAATCTATCAAACAGGCATTGATGCTTTTTTCAATTGCTTCAATATTATGAGCGTCAAAGGCCTGATACATATCCTGCATCCCGCCCTCTATGTGCGTATAGAACCAGTTTTTAATCTGTCGGCCGAAAAGATCGTGGATTTCGCGATTGGGAATCAGCAATTGCCAGGAGCCATCTTCATTTCGTCCACAGTAAGTCAGATAACCTGTCATGAATAGAACACTCCATAAATTGTCGATGTTCTGATCAATATCGGCATAGGTCAGTTCCATCTGAATACTTTTATCAATGCTCTTTCCTTCAGAAAGCTCCTCCAATTCTGCTCTTGTGGTATCATCGGCCTTCTCCACAAACCTGAGCACCATATCATTGCTGCTGGAATTGGCCCAGAAGTTCTGAGGTGTATGATCCTGGCTGCGACGCAACTGCTCACACCAGTTAATGACATCCCACGGACAATATACATTTACCGCCCCAAAGCGGTAGCCATCGTACCATTCTTTCGTGGTGTCATAATATTCGCTTAAGCCATAGTAAATCAGCATTTCCTGCACTTCTGTATCCGTGAAGCCAAACCATTCATCGTACTGATCATCTACGATTGTGTGTACCTTCGGGTTGTTGAAACCAGTGAAAATGCTTTCCTTTGCTATCCGAAGACAACCAGTTACCACAGAAAAGAACATATAGTCATTCGACTTCATTCCATACCCGAACATCTGGCTGATCAGGTCGGTCATATCCTTATAATAGTCATTGGACTCCGCATTCTGCAAAGGAACGTCATACTCGTCGATCAGGATTATGACTTTTTGACCATAGTGCTTATAGAGGATACGGGACATCAGAAACAGACTTTCCTCCAGACTGCCGTTTCCCTTGCTCAATTTCATCATGTTTGATTTATCTCTGGCATTTAATTTTTCACTGTCTTGCAGGTAATCGAACCGTTCTGCTTCTGCCTTGATCAGATTCCACATCTGCACTTTGGCAGTTTCGAAATTCTTACCCTTCACCTGCTTGAGTGTGATGGAAATAACAGGATACTGCCCCATATATTCCTCGCAAAGGGAAGTCTCTTTTGAGATGGCCAGACCATCAAAGACACTTTTATCTGTCCCGATTTCGAAGAATGCTTTGAGCATACTCATGTTCAGGCTCTTGCCGAATCGACGCGGGCGGGTAAAAAGGTTCACTTCTCCCCAGTTTTCCAGCAACTCTTTAATCATACCTGATTTATCTACATAGTAAAAATCACCTGTGCGCAGCTTTTCAAAACTATCAATACCGACTGGTGGCCTTTTTTCCTTCATACGATCATCTCCGTTTATATTTATGAACTGCTGAGGCAGTTATATCAATTCCAAGAGGAAGAATATTTTCTGATGATAGATTACCATAGAGCGGAAAGGGAATCAAGGCAAAAATCAAGGTGAAGGTAGGCTGAGTAAGGGAAGGTTGGAGAATGCTGCAATCAAAATTCCGCAAAAATTCCGCAAAACGTGCTTTTGTATGGATGCGGATAAATGTGGATTTTCATAGAGAAGGCATCTCGGAAGCCGCTTATTTAGCGCCTTTCCAGGCATTTTAGAATTCAATTGAACAAATATAAAAAAATTATTACAAGGCGTTCGGGACGCAGAGGTCGCAGGTTCAAATCCTGTCGCATCGACTCCTTGGCAGGGGCGCCGGAAAGTCAGGAAAATCAAGGCTTTCCGGTATTTTTTTTACCCTTTTCAGGACCTGAAAATTTGCCGCTTTCTGCGTCGCCGAAAAAAATTCCCTAAAAAATTCCCTAAAAAATTATAAGTTTCCCAATCTGCCGGACTATATAGTCCCGGCAGACTGAGGATTTT
>JAJPWX010000070.1 GCA_021205755.1 Lachnospiraceae bacterium
CTCCAGCTCTGTTGACATACTATCGGAATAATTGAAAAATCGGAATAATTGCTTTAATTCCGATATCGGAATTAAAGCAACCCTTTTATGCGGTCACATCGCCGTCCGCAAAACAGGTAAAGGGTATCAGGCACAAAAACGTTTCCATTGGTGAATTCTGACACAATCGCTGAAAGCCGGTCAATGCCGGATCTGAGATCTGTGTACCCACAGGCGATATATACATTTTTGAAACAGGTAGCCTCATTCAGCATGAGCCGCCACCCCGAGTACCATAGCCAGAAGAGACGGGGATGTATCTTCTTTGACATATATGGAAATGTTACCGACCGATACTGTAAGCACTGACCCGTCCGTATTCTTTTCAGAAACACAGCCAAGAAGGGATGCAGGAACGGCAACTACAGCCTGTGGCTTGTCATCTGCGTTTTCCAGCGGCAGTTTATCCTGTGGGATGTTGTCGAGGCAGGCTTTCCTGACCTGGCGGAGTCTGTAATAATAAGTGGTTTTGGTGATGTCATGCTGCTGGCACCATTCATCTACACTCATACCTTCCGGGCGCTGATTACATTCTTTGATCTGACCCGCCCACTCTTGAATGCGGCATTGGCGGGCAACTAAGCTTGTTGTTGATTTCATAGGCTATACCTCTTTCCGAACGTGCAAAAAGTTCAGGCTGAACTTTTTGCACCGTCCTATTTAGTTTAGCCTATTATCCCACAAATGCTTGAACTTGTGTAGGTACGCACTATCGTGCGTTTACGAAATATGGAGAACTATTAGAGAATTCGGTTTTTGTTTTTTGACGATTCAAATAACGAAAGGAGGGACAACCAATGGCGAGGGCGAGGAGTCCCGACAGTATCAAGGCAGAGGAACTGTACCGAACAGGGATGAAGCTTGTTGAGATCGCCAAGAAGTTGGGAGTTCCTGCCAGCACTGTCCGGAGGTGGAAATCCACTCAGGATTGGGACGGAAAAGGTAAAAAAAAAGAAAACGAGCGTTCGAAAATCGGAAAAACGAGCGCTCGGAAAAGAGAGGCACCGAAAGGGAATCAGAACCATCTGATACATGGCGGATATAGCCATTACAAGGGTTTTATTTCTGACCAGCTGGATGAAGTGGAAAAAGCTTTCCTTGAATCAGGTGAGGAGAGTGAAGAGCAGCTGCTAATTGATGAGATTGCGGTCTGTTCCATCCGAGAGCGTAAGCTGATGAAAGCGATCCAACAGTATCGAGATGCGGAAGATGGGGTATATATGTCTGAGTCAGTCCGACAGGAACAGAAGCGAACGTTTAAGGATGATGCTGAAAAAGACCTGTATGAGGAGAGGTTAAAGGAAAAGGTAGAGAATGGCAGCCGTCTGCCAGGTGAAATGTATAGCATTCAAACCCAGAAATCCGCGGCGATTGATGTGATTATCCGCCTGGAAAAGGAACTGACTACTGTACAGAGCAAGAAAATCAAGGCAATTGAAACATTGTCGCGTATCCGGGTTGAAAAGGCAAAGCTGGAGAATGAAGCTTCAGGGAATATCCTTGTTGATGACTGGCTTTTTGGAGTGGTGGGGGATGATGAAGATGGGGCAGATTGACAGGGAACGCCGAAGGCAGTTCTTTCGGAAGCGGGTTCAGACATATAAGAGATCACCCGTTCTGTTCGCCCGTGAAGTGCTGCTGTTTGAACCTGATCAATGGCAGAAGGAAGCACTGGAAGATCTGGCCGAATCCTCAAAAGTGGCAATCAAGTCCGGCCAGGGCGTTGGCAAGACTGGTATGGAAATCGTAGAGGATAAGGATGAGGGCGGCTATGTAGTTTCTTTTCCTGACCTGCCGGGATGCCTTACTTGTGGCGAGACTGTGGAATCAGCGGTGGATAATGCTATGGATGCAAAAAAGGCATGGCTGGAGGCAGCTATCGAAGATGGAATAGAAATTCAGGAGCCGGATTCTCTGGAGGATTATTCTGGACAATTTAAGCTGCGGATTCCGCGCAGCCTGCACAGATCACTGGCGGAGCATTCCAAAAGAGAGGGAATCAGCATGAATCAGTATTGTGTGTACCTACTCTCGAAAAATGATGCCGTGTATGTGGGAAATAGTGCAGGATGAAAGCTATTATTATAATAAATCCGATAACGGTTGTAAGCGCGCAGTCAAATCCGTAATCTCCACCAGTCAGTAACTGACTTTTGCTATTTAAGACGAACACGATTGGCCAGTCATTTGTGCTTGTGATATCCACTGGTACTAATGTCCCGATGACATTATATAACGCATGAACAGTAACGCTTGCCCAAATGGAACCAGTCGACAAATAAATACAGCTGAACATGATGCCGACAAGAGCTCCACTAATAATAAGCTGAAAAGCGCTGATAAGACTCAAACTTCCATTCATGAGATGCACAGCTCCAAAAATAAGAGAAGACACGATAACTCCAGCGGATCTGTTATAATTTTTTGAAATAATACCCTGAATAAGCCCTCTGAAAACCAGTTCTTCTATGATTGGAGCAACTAAAAAAGTTCCAAGAAAACTGGCTGCGTTTTGCGCGAACAGGTAATGATCCATTTCAGGAAAAACAAACTGTCCTCCAATTATCATAGCACGAGCGGTCTCGAAAACTCAAAACACGCCGAGATTCCGCTCTTTTTTAATACTCTAAATTTTCCCTTCCTCCAACTGTCAGGAAAAAATTTAAATAAATTTTCAAAAAACTATTGACATTTACACAAAATTGTGCGGCGCCTTTAGTGGCCAAACCCAGGCCACTAAAGG
>JAJPWX010000028.1 GCA_021205755.1 Lachnospiraceae bacterium
TGAGGGCCTGACCATCCTTGAGGACACCATCACCGACGGCGGCGTCTATGACGCGGACGCGCACTCCATCACCTGGACCCTGAACGTTGAGCCGCTGACCGGAGGCGCCGTGTCCTTCCAGGCCATGGTTAACGAGAACGCCAAGACCATCAGCACCGCCACCGAGACTGTGGCCATCGTGGACAACCAGGCGGTCGTCACCAACAGTGAGGACACCGGGACCGACAACGAATACAAGACCAACATCGTCGTCAATCCCATCGACCCGGATGACCCCAGCGACCCGCAGAAGTTCGTCAGCTCCACCAGCGAGGCCGGTGTGGACGGCGACAACGTCTCCGTAGGCGACCAGATCACCTACGCAATCACCTACTACAACCACACCAACACCGTGGCTGACGTCACCATCACTGACGACCTGATCGACGGCGTGACCTATGTGGACGGCTCCGCCACCGACGGCGGCGTCTATGACGCGACCACCCACACCGTCAACTGGACCATCAAGGACGTGGCCCCCTACACCGGCGGCGTCGTGTACCTGACCGTTGAGGTCACTGAGGACGCGCTGATCGTCACCCAGGTGGAAAATGACGCAGTCGTCACCATTGGCGGCGACCCGTACACCACCAATCTGGTTGTCCATCCCGTGGACGACGACCCGCAGGATCCCGTGAAGTCCGTTGACGTGGGCGACGGCGCGACCGTCTACACTGGCGACAAGCTGACCTACACCATCGAGTATTACAACAACCTGGGTACTTCGGCTACCGTCACCATCACTGACGAGCTGGACAGCGATGTGAAGTACGTCTCCTCCTCCAACGGCGGCGTGTACGATTCCGACACCCACACCGTCACCTGGACCATCGAGGACGTCAGCGCCTACACCACAGACACCGTCACCCTGAAGGTCAAGGTCAAGTCTGGCGCCACCGGCACCATCACGAACACCGCCAACGTGCAGATCGCCGACGGCGAGACGCAGGAAACGGTGAGCACCACCGACACCAACGAAGTGTCTAACACCATCTCCACCAGCACAACAACCACCACCAGCAGCAGCAAGAGCAGCTCTCCCAAAACGGGCGACTCCTTCCGGCTGATGCTGTGGGTGCTCCTGCTGGCAGGCTCCGCCGCCGGGCTCCTGGCGCTCTACTTCCGCCGGAAGAACAGCGACGATGCCGAGTGATCGGCGCTGAGCTGTAAACCATCCACAAACCGAACCGGGCGGCAGAACGAACTGAAAAGGGCGTTCTGCCGCCCTTGCACATCAGGGAAAAATCCGTTAAAATAACAGGGATAAGCCGCGCAGAGGCGCGGCGCGTCCAAACCGTTTTGACGCAAGGGAGACCGAGACCCTATGGAACAAAAAAAGGCAAAAAAAAGACGCCGTCCCCTGGAACGCATCGTGATGCTGGCGCTGCTGGCGGTACTGCTGGTCTCCGCCTTTATGCTGGCGCAATATTATTACACCTCTGCCCAGGAACAGGCCGCCAACGACGCGCTGGCGGCCCAGGTGGACACGGACGCCGGGGATGAAACCGACGAGGACGGGGTTTTGCTGCGCTACGCGGCCCTGTGGGAGCAGAACCACGACATGGTAGGCTGGCTGTCCATCGAGGGGACGGTCATCGACTACCCGGTCATGTACACCCCGGAGGAACCGGAGTATTACCTGCACCTGGCCTTTGACGGCTCTTACGCCAAGAGCGGCTGCCTGTTCATCGGGGACGGCTCCGGCCCTGACGCCAGCAACATCATCATCTACGGCCACCACATGAAGGACGACTCCATGTTCGGCACGCTGGTAGATTACGGCACTGAGGATTTTCGGGCGGAGCATCCCATTGTCCGATTTGACACGCTCTATGAGCTGCGGGAGTACGAAGTGATCGCCGCCTTTTACTACGACATGGACAACGACGACTTCCCCTATTACCAGTACACTGACCTGAGCGACGAGGCGGTCTTTGACGAGTATCTGACCAGCCTCTCCCGGTACAATGTCTACGCCGGGGACATCGACGCCGCCTGCGGCGACCAGCTGCTCACCCTCTCCACCTGCAACTACCACACCGACAACGGGCGGTTCGTGGTGGTGGCCCGGCGGGTGACGGATTGAGGACGTGAATGTCCGGCGGCAGGGTTGACAAAATCGCAAAAAAAGGGTATAATAAGAGACAGAAAAAGGTACTGCCCATTTGGTCAGTCCTCTCTGATTTCTTTACGAGAAGTAACCGCCAGGTTTGCGGCCCAGGGCGGTTACTTCTTGCTGTTCAACAGCATAACAATCAGGCCACAGGCCTCAATGATGACAAGCAAAAGCTGAAAAACTTCCGATGTGCTCATTTTGTCAGCCCCCTTCTGTGAAGTCAGGGGGCAAAGAAGCAGCCCCCTGCAGAGAGAGAACTGGTTTACTTTGGGCAGTACCCGATGATTACTATATCATGTTTTTCGACTGATTACAACACAAAAATTTCTGTTTGCATGGTATTGGGAATGACGAAGAAAATACCGCTCACAGTTGACAAAACAGTCATGTAAATATATAATAGATTTATACAAGGGCGCTGCCCCGCAACGGCTGGCCCCCAAGTGGATCATCGAACAAACCGCTCGCTTGGATGGCTGGGGCGGTTCTTTTTTATGTGATAATGCGATTTTATGCCCTGAAAGGACTTGATTTTGACATGGCAAAACAGAAGCCCCGCACCCTGGCCGGGTTCATGGAGCTGCTCCCCGCCCAGCAGCAGCGGATGGCGCGCATCAT
>JAJPWX010000014.1:0-24322 GCA_021205755.1 Lachnospiraceae bacterium
TTATTCCATCTATTTCGATTTCATCTATAAGCTCATGAACAGTCATATACTCTGATGAAAAAACTTCTACATCCTCGTAATTATCGGATATTTCTGTATACAACTTACCCTCCATATACAAATATTGTGTAAATATAGTATTCTCATTATCGGCTTCAGAGCTTTCGTTTATAGCTTCCATAGTATATTCTACATCTGACTTTTCAGTAATATTCTCCATTTCAGATCCGTCCGTGGTTTCAGACATTAACCCATTGATTACCGAATCCTCTGATATACTCAAACTATTTTCTCGGACTCCTTTTAATAAAATAACAGTTATAAAAATAAATATGATTATGGTGAAAATCAGACAAAAGACAATTGCTTTACTGCGCCAGTTTTTTTTATTGTTTTTAATTGTAACACCCGGTATACCCTCTTGCTTTTCATTCCTACTACCGTTAGAAACAATAATTTGTTTTCCACAATACTTACAGTAATTTGCGCGATCTGATATAACCTTTCCACAATTTTTACATAACATCATTATTCCCTCTTTTTATTATTTTTTATAATACTACCTGGCAGTATTCCTATAATAGATCAGCAAATATTTTCTTAGAAAGAAAAAACGTCACATCATCCCTATCACACTTCCAAACAGCAGCAGAAATATGACGACCTCTATAATCAAAAGGCTGATTAACATGGTTCTTTATACTTTCTGCCCACAGTGCGTACAGAAAAACGCATCCGGGCTTAATTCCTCACCACAATTTGTGCAGAAAATTTTCCCTGGAAGATTCTCTTGTTCAGACTTAACTACATCGATTGACTCCGTCAACTCTGCATTTGCTTCTATGTCATCCACTTCAATTTCCTGTGATAAGCTGATGCTATTTTCAGTGGTTTTTAGAACCTCAGTCTCCGAAGGCATAACTTTTGAATCTATGGTTACCAAGCTTTCATTCATCTGTTCTATTTTATCTGAATCAAATAAATCTGAGCCTATGGAATTACTCTCCACGTTATAAAAGCTTTTCTCTTCTGGTTCTTCCCAAGGATCATGGGAGTCTGAAGAAGCCACTTCCACATTTTCTGGCTCTACGTCATCTTTCCGTTCTGATTCAAAAGCATTGTCCGGCTCCGCGTATGGTTCTGAGTCTGATTCTTCTACAGAGCTTTCATTTGCTGTCATTTCTAAATCAGCCGACTCGATGGCTTCTTCTTCCATCTGAATTTTTCTTCCGCAATTTGTACAGAAAAGAGCATCTTTTTCTAATTCGCAGCCACAAAAACTGCAAAGGGATTTCTCCGTGCTATTCACGTTCGCTTCAGCTTCTGCATCGAGTGAGAAACCACAACTGGTGCAAAATGCCTGCCCAGCTTTAATTTTTGAGCCACATCGAGGGCATTTTCCGGGCTGATGCTGTTGTGGAGCTGAAATTTTCTGAATTTGCTGTGCACCGCAGAAATTACAGTACATCGTATTTTTTTCAATATCCCTGCCACAGTTGACACATAATACCATACCTTTTAGATCACGTATTTGCGACTGGTACTCATCCGCCTGCTCCATTTTCTCACCAATTTTTTGGAAATAGAACAACATATCCTCGTCCTGATCTTCTATATTATTCTTTTGATAATATAATTTTCCAATCTCTGTATAAGCAGAACTAATCTCTCTCTCCAGATCTGAAATAGCAGAATTCAGTCGAACAATTTCTGCCGTTTTTTTTGTTTTTTCAATCGCGTCCTGTCCGGTTTTCTGTAATCTTCCTCCAAGTCCATCAAAAAATGCCATAATCTTTATCCTCCTTCTTCAAGTGCAATTCAAAATAATATGTTAAGTTACAATTTGATATGAACTATTTTTTTCGTTTACTGCTTCTTTGTCCGCAAAGACAGTGCAAAGCATATCAGAAATAAAATCAATACCACATAATAACCAATACAAATGCATCCACTTACCGGATCAAAAAATGTAGTGTAATCCCAATGCAGCAATGTTTGTCCGATAACTACAAGCGGCGCTGCAATTCCCAGCAGAGCCGAGATTACCGACAGTACTTTCAGCTTTGCGATTGAAAATACCATTAGAAAAATTGCCGGGATACAACACGTCAGCTGCAGTAAAATCGGGCGATAAATAAATGCGTTTATTCCCAGATTGCGGATATAAGTGCAGGTTGTGATCGTTGTCCAGGATTTATCCGAAGGAATGATTCCTCCCCACTGGCTAAATAGCGGAATTACAAAGGAACACAAAAGCAAAATGAAGGCTGTAATACGCAATGGGAGAAAACCCTTTTTCTTCAGCTTTACCTTATCTTTTGCGCTTTCCTCTTCAGAGTTCATTTTCAGGCCGCAATTCCAGCAAAACTCTCCATCTGGATCGTTTTCCGTTCCGCATTGCGGACAAATATAGCGTTGCCGGACAAAAGAATTCTTATCTGACTGTTTTGGTGCGAACAGCGCTTCCTTTTCCTGTTGCGGAGGGCGCCTTATTGTTTTGGTTCTCTGTGATATTGATTGCCTGGGCACTGTCAAAAAAGTTGGTAGTTCAAATCCGCAGCTGCCACAAAAAATATCTCCCGGATCTGCAGCCGCACCACACTTCGGGCAAATCTTTTTCTGGCTCGATTCTCCCATTTGCTGCTGACATTCTCTTAACAACTCATTCAGGTATTGGATTTCCTCAATCATAGCCGCATATTCGCCTGTAGCCTCATTGGCATGGGTCAAATAATACTGCTGTCCTATTCCGATATAATTTTCGGTTATCCTCTCGTTCAATTCATCAATCCTTGCTCGAAGCTGGACATCCATTTCATTTTTCAATCCGCCTGAATCATCATATTCGTTATCGACCTTTCCTGTCTTATCATTTACGTTCTTCTTGTTTTCCACCTTTTTCTCCCTCTGTGTCAATTGTTGATTCGCGTTTAGAATACACCATTCATGTATACTCTCTGTAATTTGAATTTTTTAGATACACTTAATTTTGTTCAGGCTTTTTTCATTTCACGATAACACTTTTCACTGCACTCCACTTACCATAGATTCTCGTTCCACTCACCGTTTTATATGCTCTTATGCGCACATAATATCTGGTTCCGCTTGTCAGATTAGTCAGATTTAAAGCAATTTTGTTTTTGCCCAGACGAGTGCTTCGTGTACTGGAACTGCTGAAATTACTCGTCAGCGACCACTGAATCTGATATCCCGTCATTGACGATTTTTTCGTCCACGAAACTTTCAACACTCCGCTGGAGGTAGAGTTCAAACTTGGCGCGCTCATCTTCGCCGGTTTTATTTTTACGGTGACCGTTGTGGTCGCTTTTTTGTAGGTACTGGTCGCCGCTGCTGTAATCGTTATTTTAGCTTTACCATATCCTTTCATTGTAACTGTGCCTGAAGAGGATACCGTCACTATACCAGTATCGCTGCTGGAATATGTAAGCGTGCCCTCTGCTGACGCATCCAAATCAAAAGTCCCATTCTTTTTATAGACTTTCGATACGGAAGAAGTAACGGTTATCGTTTGTTTTTTCTTCGATGTCCAGTGAGCGTAAAGTATGTGATCCGACGTCGCACTCACGACCGTATTTTTCGTTACTTTGGTTCCGCCTTCCGCCAAGGTATACCAGCCGCTAAAAACATATCCTGAACGAGTAGGGGTAGGCAAAGTTCCGTAGGTTTCACCATATGTCACCGTCTTTGTGCTTGTTGGCGTACTTCCTCCATTTGCATAGAACGTCACTGTATTTTGCGTCGTAATCCTTGTATAGGTCATTGATACTGAAAGATTCGGAGTTACTACTGTGCAAGTGGAATTATTGCTATCCAGCCAGATACAACCACTCTTCTCCGGAAGGCTGATCGCAGAGGGCACATTTGCGGGGAAAATCACAAGTGATAATTCCCCCGTAGTTCCAGGCAAAAAAGATGACTCCTTTATAGTTGCACGAGACATATCAAACCCACTTAAGTCAAGGTATGTCAGAGATTTGCAACCATTAAACATATAGGACATTTCCGTAACCCGAGAAGTGTCAAAGCCGCTTAAATCCAATTCTGTCAACGCAAAACAACACCCAAACATTGAACCCATATTTGTGACTTTCGATGTATCAAAATTGCTCAGATCTATAGATTCTAGCTTCTCACAGTAATTAAACATTATATACATATCGATAACCTGAGAAGTATCAAAACTGCTTAAATTCAGAGACTGTAATAGGTAGCACTCATCAAACATTCCTGACATATCCGTAACATTAGACGTGTCAAAGCTGCTCAAGTCCAGACTCACCATATTCTCACAATGGCAGAACATACTTTGCATAGTAGTTACCTGAGATGTATCAAATCCGCTCAGGTCCAAACTTACCTGAAATTCCGAGCCAAAAAACATACTATCCATATTTGTAACATGAGACGTATCAAAATTACTCAAATCCAGAGTTTTCATGTTCAAAGCACCAAACAGCCCTGACATATCAGTAACCTTGGATGTATTTAACCTACTTACATCCAGGCTCTTCAAAGCTGAACATCCGAAAAACATATTTGACATAGTCGTAACCTGAGAAGTGTCAAGGTTGCTGATATCCAGACTTGTCAGATTTGTACAGTAGTAAAACATATACCTCGTTGATGTAATACCGCTCACATTTACAACCGCGCTAACAATCGAATCGGAATAATCAAGCCACCCGGGAGTCGGCTTTTTATTTAAATTTGTATCATAATCTCCTGTTCCACTAATCGTCAAAACCCCAGCAGACGAAATACTCCAATTTAAATCGCCTTCCGTACCACTATACAAAGTACTGCTATCTGATATAACTGCCTCTTCCGATCCAAACACTTCAGAATCAGAAATGACTGCTATTTCAGAAATATCAATTTCCGCATTATTTTCCCCAAAATCATCGGTACTGACTTCCGTATAAGTATCATTCTCTGAACTTGTTTCCTCTTCATATTCCTGCGTTATAGCTGTTTCTGCCATGACATCTTCTACAAGTTCTCCGCTGTAGTCAGATTCAGGAAGTGTGTTCTCTGTCTCAGCGTTTTCACCAAGTATAATGTCGTCTGTCACATACGCAAGAGCCCTATCAGAAGATAGCATTCCTGTTAGCAAAATAACTACTATTAATATCCATTTACGTCTCATCCCATGCATTCTCCTCATAATTCAAATCATTCCATTCTCACACAACACATTCCAGCAAATTCTATGAATCATAACCGATACCTTTATTCTGATATCAGAAATAATATGACCGCTTACTTCCTCCATCGTAATACAGAAAATATTTTTCTGTTAAACTATAGATAAAAATGTAATTACTTGATGAGCTTAAGGTAACCAGTTTCTTTTCACCGCTCCCGTTCAATTTAGAACGATACAGGCTCATTGTCTTCATTCCGTTCTCATACTTTGTGTAATAGAATTTTCCGTTAACTACCCACTGACCGCATGTATTTTCTCCAAGAACTTTTATCTTTTTTAACGAACCGGAAGAAGTTATCTTATAAAGCGTAATCTTCCTGGGGGCTGCCTCCGTTTGATATTCATTCACACCGATGCAATATTTCCCGTAGCTGACTTCAATCGCGCAATTTTTCAGGATCTTTTTTAGCTTTCCAGTTTTGATATTATACATATATGTAGTATTCATCCATTCGTCAAAACAGCCTCGGGTAATATATATATAATTTCCGTATATCAGACTAATGCTAAATGATGGTGATTCATATTCATACTCACAAACAATAGAAGAAAGACTTTTTATCTTCTTAGACTTTCCATTGGAGAGATTATACCTGTATATAGCGTTACTGGATACATAAAACACATATTTACCATTTGTCCATTCGGTTCCATAAGATCGTATGCCCGTATTTTTATATCCGGATGATTTTTGTGTCGAAACACAAAGACTTGCATAGCTAACAGATGACTGCTTAAAATAATAACTTCCAACTTTAATATACGATATCTGTTCCCCATCACTGTAAAAATCCAATTGTTGATATGATGCCGCATCAGCTTTCACGGGCACCATAAAAGGACCGCTCATTATAACAAACAATGTAATTAGCATAAAAATCAGTAATGTTTCCTTTTTCATAGCTTCTCATCCCTCAAAAGTAAATTAAATCTAATCGCCATATCTATATGTAAATAACCCGCCCAGACCCTGAGCAGTTATGTCCAGGGTTGATTTCAATAGAATTTTATTTTGTAATAATAACCGTTTTATATTGAATATGTTCTTCCGTCCACTATCTTGTAAGTCCATATCCATACATAATACGCTTTGCCTTTTGACAGACTGCTGATGGCTTTCTTCTCCTGGTATCGCCGGGAACTTTCTCTATTTCACCTGCTATTCAGCCGCATCATATACCTGCCGTACTACCTTTCGGAATTCCTCGTTCTCTTCATTATCATATCCTCTGAAATACACTTTCTCTATTCCGTCCTGGTTAAACATACAGGCGCTGCCTTTTCCAAGGAAGCCTTCCGGATATACGACCCCCATATAGTCATACACCTTATCTTGTTTTTCCGCGTCAAGTGCCAGCAGACCGATAATCATGATTTTCTTTGTTCCGCCTTTGAGCAGCACGACACTTCCAACTGGTAATATTTCTCTTTCTGTCTTCATTTCCATCTTTCACGCCTCCTAGTGAAAACCATTTGTTCCTGTAAAGATAAAACTAATGTAACTGTGAAAGTACTGAACCCTTACAGATCAATTATGAGCGCATCTTCTCTCCAATCCAGGCTCCTACTCCTTCTGCCCAGTTCTCAATCGCAGAACTGATATCCTCGGTCGTTGTTCCAAATGTTTCCGGCGATATAATCCCAAATGTGAGTCCTGAAATCATAGCACTCAGCCCAGATACCGCTATCTCCACTCCAGTTGCACCCGTATCTCCCCAATCCCAGGAGCCATCCGCGCTATAAGTGCTGATACTTGTTACAAGCTGAGAAGCAGAGTTTGTGATCGTCTCCGCAAATGTCGCCCATAGTCCGGCTGCCGTATATAATCCAGTCGACTTATCGGCCAGGTGCTGATACTCATATACAGATTTTACGACATCGATCCCCTCACTCTGCGCGTCAAGAACAGACGCGATTTTTTCGCCGGTGGTGGAGTCTTCCGAAGAGATGGTGTCTGCCATATCGGATACGCCGCCCGCAAGCCCGAACAGGCTGCCTGCGATTCCTACTCCTGCAGCCGCCTCTCCCATCTGGTCTTTCAGCCAGGGATAATATGTTTTCAAATAGCTGTAGGATGCCTTCCATAACTTGGAACTGGCTTCCCCAAGATCGCACCAGTCTGAAAGCCCCGTCCATCCTTCTTTGTCTCCTGTAGCAAAGGCTGACAGCTTCTGAAAGTAAGAAACCAAAGCTTTCACTGCTCCCGACGTTTTATCATCTTCATATTTATCCTGATATGTCAGGAAACTTTTTATGAGAGAGAGGAACCAGCTCAAAGTGTCATCCTCTGAATCCGTTGTTTCTCCGCTTTCCAAACTTCCGGTCGTGATGGTTATGGTATCCGCCTCCGTGATTTCTGATTTCACCAGCTGTCCGCTTCGCTCTTTTACTCTTTCCTCCGTCTCCTGGTATCGTGCCATCACTTCCCCAAGAACGCTTTCCATCGAAGACAGATCATTTCCACACACTTCCAGGAGAGACTCTGTCGAAGACAGAGATTTTACGATTCTATCTCTGCTTTGAAGATCAAAGCTCAGGTTTAAGCGAACATTCTCCACACTGTCCGCAATCCTGTTTACCTTTTTCTGATAGCTTTGCAGGGAAGATTGCTCCCTCAGGACTTTCGTTGTATTTACTGATATTGACGACATGCGCTCTCCTCCCTCTATCCTCCTGTATACTGCATAATCAGCCACTGTCTTTTTATATTTGCTTCTGATTATTCGCAGAAAACATATTTAAAATCCAACATCAGGGACAGGTTATTCAGCCGTCCCTGATAATGCATTTACCAATTTTGAAGCAGTTTAGAACAGATTCAAAACCCTCAATTACTCCAGCGGATTGGTTGGCAGCCCGGAGCTTGCGTTCTGTGCCTCTGTCTCTGCGGTTTCATATACGGAAGCCATCTCGGTCAAGTCTGTTACATGCTCCTGGATCATGCTGTTAAATCTGGTAATGTCATCATCCAGCTCGTGAAATTTTGTCCGGTATGCATTTGCGGCTTCGCCGGTCCATACAGAACTGAGTCCGTCTACTAAAGATGTCATCTGTGATGTAAGTCCGCTTACAACCTGTCCGCAGGTGCTGAATTCCTGTGCTGCTGATTTTAACTTAGCCGGTGTTACTTTCAAAATACCTTCCATGATAAATTCTCCTCCAATTCATTTAATGATCAATCTGTTGCAAATGTCAGTCAAATATAGCATTTAGCCGTAGGTTCTTGTGGTCGCTGTCTGAGTATTTGTATTTTCCGCCGTTTCATATGTTGTGATAATTGCCTCCAGCGCTGTGATATACTGATCAATCGCAGACTTAAAATTATCCATCTGCCCTTTATCACGCGTAAATGCTGAATGAAAAGCCGTGTTTGCATCGCCATCCCACATGGAAGACACATTCGCTTCCGCCGACTCCAACTGATTGATCTGTGTCTGCAGGCTCTGGTTCAGTTCCTGCAGGGTCTCTTTCTGCGATCTTAATGATGACGCTGTTACCATAAATTCTGCCATGATTGTTTTCCTCCTGATTTTTGTTTTGATTTTCGTTTTTAATTTTTGCCTGTTATGTTCGCAAAGCTGTAAATTTGAAAAATTTTATGCACCTTTGCATGATAACTTGTGTATTATAGTAGGCTCCTCAGCTTCTTTCGCGGATATGTAAAACGCGCACATTCCGTCTTTTAAGCTGTTTCCTCCTGTACTACCATCAGCTGCTCTTTGTCTGCGCCAGCAGAATAGACTGCCGTTCCGCGTTATAGGTGACCTGTGCGACCTGCCGGATCGCTTCTGCGATTGTGCGGAGATTTTTTGCGCTTTTCTTCAGCTTTTCTTCCAATAATTCTCCTTTCTGAAGGTATTCCTCCGCGCTCTCACCTGTCCAGGCAGCACCAATCGCGTTCAGGGAATTTTCCAGGCTGGAGTTTGCCAGGTCATCCAGTTGCCCGGCCAGGGTATCCAGCTTCTGCGCCTGTTTTTTGGTGTTCGCAAAGTCGATCTGTATGCTGACCAGCGTTTTTACCGTAGACATCTGTTTCCCTCCTGTTATTCTCCTATAGAAGCGCATCCGATGGAAGCTGGCTGCTCGCCTCGGTTGCTGCTTCTTCTCCCTCCTGATAAACATTCGCTATCGTCAGCAGGGTCTTGGGCTGTATTTTCAGCCGCTCCATAATCGTCTCCACCTGCTCCTGCTGTTCCTCGTATTTCTTTCTGCAAAGATCAGCCGCGTCGCCCGTCCAGTAGCTCGAAGTGCCGCGAACCACCTGGAGAATTTCCGACAAAGCCGTATTCATCTGGCTGATTCTGCTTTCCGCTTCCGCCGCGCGCGATTTCAATACCTCGGGCGATACGCGGATCGTCGTATTAGAACTGTTCAGAATGCTGCCTGCCATGTCTCATACACCCCCTCATATTCGAATTGCCTTTACGGCACTGTTGACCGCATTTTCGCAGTTCTGATATTCATCCCTAGCATATTCCAGTGTCTGTATAAACTCATCCAGCGCCGCCAGAATATCCCGTATTGAGGTTTCATCCGCATCATACTGAGTCATGTATGTCTGCTTCGCAGTACCATCCCAGCTGCCATCCAGGGAATCCATGCTATTGGAAAGCTCCTCGATTCTACTTTGCAGGTTTGATCGGTATGAATTCAACGTCCCAATGTCATTTTTCAGAGCGTCAATATTGATTTCCAGCTTCACATCCACACCTCCCTTTTCACTTTGCTTTTTCGCTTTTCAAAAGCCGAAATTGAGATGGTATTACTACCGGTAATATTGTTACACTTATAACCGTCGGCGGATATCTGCGCACGGTATATTCATTCACATGCTGAAATACTTTCTTCTCACATCGCTCGTACCGGTCTGCCACCGCTGTCGTCAGTCTCTGATAGCTTTGATAGGTTTCCCTGATCTCTTTTGCCCCCTGAGACCAAAGCTTCAGAATCATACTGACAGTCTTCAGACTTTCCTCTTCTACAAGCTTTTGTCGGATAAGCTCTGTCTCATTGATCATTCCATCCAGCTTCCGGATATCTTTTTGCATCTGTTCTGATCTGCTTTTCAGAATCTCAGTCTCTACTCTCATCTCTCCCCCCGCTTTCTGATGTCATTATAAACAAATTCACCAGAAAAACTTCCATTCCTGACAAACGACACGTTTTCTCGGATGAATAACCAGATTTCCATTTTTACCTCCAGAATCGGTAAAAAAATCCATTCTTTTGAGGGAGTCTGCTATGCTCCTCGATCGCAAGGCGGAATTCATCCGCAGACGCAAAACGTTTTTCCGGATCCAGTGCCATTGCTTTTAATATATCTTCTTTTAATCTGGCGTTTATCTCCATATGCTCCGTGAACGCCACCCCATCCTTTTCCATCCGATCCAGCGCCTCTGCCGGCCGAAATCCGGTAAGCATCCGAAAGTACACAGCTCCTGCGGAGTAAATATCCATACGGGAATCCTGGCGCACCTTTGACCGATACTGCTCCGGGGAGGAGTAGCCTGGCTTTACTACCACAGACACATTCTGCCCGCTCTCCCCCTGCTGAAACCTGGCCGTTCCAAAATCAAGCAGCTTGATCGTATTTTCTCCGGTCAGGAAAATATTGTCAGGGCTGATGTCCCGGTGAATAATCCCTTTTTCATGAATCTTTGAAAGAGCCTTCAGGATCGCACACATATAGGTGCAGGCCACCTGCGGCTCAAGCCTGCCCTCCAGTTCCAGTCGCTGCTTGAGAAGAACGCCTTCTATGTATTCCATAATCATGTATGCCGTTCCATTTTGCTCAAAATATGCAAGCACATTTACAATATCCGGTTCCTTCCAGAACAGAGCGGCATTTCGCGCTTCTTCCAGAAAACGTTTCAGCATAGCTCCATACTCCTGTTTTCTTTCCCCGGAAAAGACGCTGACTCTCGTCTCATTCTCTGCGCGGCTCACGCATCTGGAGGGATAAAATTCTTTCACCGCAACCACGGAGCCAAGATTTGTATCATATCCCTTATAGGTGATCCCAAAGCCTCCCTGGCCGATCACTTCGCCAATAATATAACGATCCGCCAGAATGGTACCCGGCCGAAGCTGGCACGCTTCTCCGGCAAGCCCATTTTCAATAAATCCGCAATAGGGGCAGACCTCATACCCGCCCCTGACAATGCGGAAACAGTTTACACACAGTCTTTCCATCCCGTCCATAATTCTCCTCAAATCAGCATCAGCCGATACCCATTCCGAATCCCGCACGCGGATAACGTACTGCCGGACGGCAGCATTCTCCCGTCAGTTCCACTGCATAGCAAAAGCCCCCGGATATCTCCCTGCAATTCGGATTGCTCTTTCTGTCCGATCATATCCGCCAGTTCTTCTGTGATGTCCTCCAGCCTGGCCATTTCATCCAGGCTGAAATCATAAGTCTGTCCAAGAGCCGGGACATAGACGTCTACCATAATCATGAAAAATTACCTCCCAGAAATTCCTGTATCCCCTGTTTACTCAGGTATTCTTTTCTCTGCTCCCCTTGTTTCTGTATGATAATTATCGGGTAGATCCCCTCTTCTATCAGAATACATCGCCCTTCCGGCTGCGCCGTTGCAATGCTGATGATATCAATTACGAGAAGAACATCCTGTATCTTACAAAGAGCTCCCGCATCCGCGAAATTATCATCAAATAGAAGCACCTCTTCGTCCGCACAATCTCTCTCCTCCGGCAGCGTATGCCCTGTTTCTTTTATGCTATCCAATACCAGATTTAAACTCTCCATCTGGTCAAAATAATAGACTTTCAGCTCTGCCTGATTGACTGCGCTGTTTTGAAGAACCGCCGTTCCGCCCCAATCCGCAGCATAAATGCATTTTGAGGGACAGTCCTCCCTTCCCGAATAAATCACCAGCATTCGCTTACAGGATTTCAGTACAGCAAACGCCCCTCTCAGATAAGGAGCCAGTTCAAAGGAATCCATATCCCCATTTTTCGAAGTTTCTTCTTCCCGCACATGGATCTCGTCCTTCTGCGCCATTTCCAGAAGAAGCGGCCATAATTCTTCTCTGGTCTCCGGTACTTTTTCCTTCAGGTCGAATCCGCAAAATCGCTCCATTCCCTCAAGCACCGCTAAAATCTGAAATTCCTTCTGCGTCACTACCATACAATCCATTTCTGCGTTCATCCCCTTAGCTTTTTCACCTCCGCGCGGTAGCTTCGTGACACCGGGATCGTCATCCCCTGCTCCAGCTCGATACAATTCTGTCCCAGCAGAATCTTCGTAACTTTTCTCTGATTAATAATAAAGCCCCGGTGGCAGCGCACAAAATAGTCCGGCAAAATCTCAACCAGGTGATCCAAAGTATCATAAAATCCGTATTCCTTCGCGGCGCACCGCGCAAACACCTTTTTCTCCCTGGACTCAAAATAATAGATTTTGCTATACTCAAGGAATGTTCGCTCACCGCGTTCTTCCACCACAAAGGCTTCCCCGTCATCTGTTTCCCTTAAGCGTTCCACGCAAAATGCTGCCAGCTCACGCAGCGTTTTCTGCATTTCCTCCCGTTTGGGCGGCCGAAGAATGAGGGCAGTGGGCATGATAGAAGGCTTCAGATACACCGTCGGCGGTATCGTCGTATCCGCGATAATCAAAACAAACGCCTTTTCGTGCTTTTTGCGGAACTGCTCCGTCCACAGAAGCATCCCTTTCGCCGTCACATCCAGACAGGCCATATCGTATTCCTGCTCCAGCGCGGCAGTTAACTGCGCCATCCGCTCCGGCGCTTCCATCCTCCACTCATCCTCACTCAGATGAGCAGCCTCATAATGCAAAAGCTCTATTATTTCCGCCCGTTCCTCTCGCTTTGCGTCGATTACAAGACAGGATATCATCCCTCTACCTCCCCGCAGCCGCTCTCCTTACTTTTTGGCCATCGGCACCACAATACTCTTTGTCTCAACTACACCGTTCTGCGCCGGTATCAGACCGATTCCCGGCTTTAACACCTTACTCTGTTCCGTGAACGGAATATAAGAATAATCCAGAATTCTCTGACCGCTGACATTTCCGCCAAAATGAATTCCTGTCTTATAGGAAACCATATTTTCAAACAGTTTCTGTCCTGAAGCCTCCGAAATCCTGTCGCTGTTAAGCCCGGCAAAGAAGAACATCTGGTGCAAACGTCCCTTCTCTGTGATGTTTTCCAGGAAAGCCTTCATATTCTTTGACGCGTCTTCCGGCTGGCAGACTTTCTTCACAAAAGCCGTCAGGTCATCAATAAAGAAATAGATCGACTCCTCCCCGGACATCTGCGCATAGATCTCCTCCTCTTCGAATTCCTGCTCAGCCGCGTTTCGTTTCATACGGTTCCGCCGCTGAATCTCCGGGAGCAGCTCCATCCAGAAGTCATACATTTCCTGTTCTGTTCCCACCAGGCGGACGCCAAGTGACTCTGCAGTGCGCTTCAATGCCCCGTCGAAGTCAAATACAATAATTTTTCCGCCTTTTACAGCCGCAGCGTTCAACAGTACTTTCAAGAAATTTGTTTTTCCGGTTCTCGCTTTTCCTGATACGATGTAGCAATAAATTCTGCTCAGGTCAATGCTGTACGGGGAAGCATTCTGGCTATTATAGCCGACCGGAAGATGGCGATCATCCGCAATCAGTCGTTCCACACTCTCCAGAGCCAGGAACTCACTCAATACCGGTTTTTCCGGAATCACCGGAATCGGGCGGGCTCTTCTTCCCTTCCACGCGGCATTCATCCTCGCGCATTCTCCGGCGATTTGCTCTGCCCGCATATAATCATCGTCCGCAATCAGGCTGACCGCTGTCTGAAATTCCAGCACGGTCTCATTTACCCGTACAAGGCCGCGTCCTTTCACGCCGCCCTCCGGCATAACGTTAATCTGGAACGTATGAAGAGCATCCGCATATTGAAATTTATCTCCCAGCTCCAGGCAGATCGTTGTCCGTACATTATCGCCGATCCGGTTCGGAATATCCATCATGCCAAATCCAGCGGAGGCCATGACCAGATAAATCCCATATCCCGCTCCATTTCTGGAAATCTGAACCAGGATATCCTCATACATATGATTTGTCTTCTCCGCAAAATTTGAAAATTGATCAATTACGATAATGACCGCCGGAAGCGCCACACCATGCGCCCGGACGTACTGCTCATAATTGCCGCCCTTCAGCGTTTCCTTGCGCTCCTCCATCATATCTTTCATCATATTGAAAAATTTCGCGCACTTGTCGAGTTCATTTTCCCGGATGACGCCTCCGACATGCGCCAGCCCTTCAAAGGCTCCCAGCATATTGCTGCTAAAATCCAGAAGATAAAAGTTCACCCAATCCGGCGAATATTTCTGTACCATGGAATATACAAAGGTCTGCAAAAAAGTACTTTTTCCGCTGACCACCGTTCCTATCACCGCATGATTGCCGCCCTCCGACAGATTCACAGAAAGGACATCCTGCGCCTGATTGGCCGGATCATCCAATAGCCCAATAGGCGCCTCCAGCTTCCATGATCCCTCCTGGTTTTTCCATGTTTTCCCATCAAATATGTGATCCGGGTAACCCTCCAGTTCACGCAGCTCCATAAGCTCCGGTAAAACAGGCATCCAGAGCATGAAACGGTTGGTATAGTCATACTCTTTGGCCGTTCTGGCTAAATATTCCACGACCGCGTCCAGCTGTGTTTTTTCCTGAATGGCAGCGTTCGCCGCTCCGCCAGCAGCATTTTTCTTTCGCTTGTTTTTCATACGGTTTCCGATCAGAGCCGCCTTGCCGGTCAGAGAATACATTTTCGCAATTTCTGTCCGTACGCTGCCTTCCTCCTCGTCATAGGCCGCTCCGCTGAACCCCGATTGAAACAATTCATAAACCTCATCATTTCCAACCTGCAGATAGCAGCGTCCCGCCTGTGTAATATAGGCCGCGTCCGGTTTGTGCAGCATATCGTTGCTGTCCTGGCGATCCTGTACACGCAGGCAGAGACGGAACCGGGTATTACTCCAGATATTGTCATCCACCGTACCGCTCGGCTTCTGTGTCGCCAGAATCAGATGCACACCCAGGCTTCGCCCTACCTGAGCCACGCTGATCAGCTCACGCATAAAATCCGGCTCCTCGCGCTTCAGCTCCGCAAACTCATCAATAATAATGAACAGATGCGGCACCGGCTGTGCTGCTTCACCGCCCTTATAAAGTCTTGTATAATTATTGATGTTATTTACTCCATATTCATTAAAGACCCTCTGGCGTCTGCGGTTTTCACTTTTAATCGAGACCATGGCACGGCGCACCTGATTCCCTGACAGGTTCGAGATTTGTCCCATCACATGCGGAAGACCGGAAAACAGGTTTGCCATGCCGCCGCCCTTATAGTCGATGATAAAAAAGCCTATATCATCCGGACTGAAATTCACCGCTAAAGAGAGCATCCAGGTCTGCAGGGTCTCACTCTTGCCGGAGCCAGTCGTGCCTGCTACCAGCCCATGCGGGCCATGATATTTTTCATGAATGTCCAGATAACAGGGTGCGCCGCCGGATTTCTGCCCAATCAGAACACGCATACTGTCATACGTCCGGTTTTTACGCCAACGGCCTGGCACATCCATCTCATCCAGCGAATGAATTCCCATCATTTCAAAAAAGGTGAGGGATTCCGGGATTTCACCGCCTGTCTCTACCTCATTTACTTCAATCGAACTCAGTCGTCTGGAAAACGCCTCAAAATCAGCCTGTTCCACCGTGTCAAAGCGCAGCGGCACACGTTCCGAGCTGTCATCTGTTACCAGATAATATCCCTGAAACGCTTCATCGTTCTGAACGATAAACTCACAGGAATTAGGCAGATCCTCATACTGTTCCACCAAAAGAAGGGTGCTCAGTCCGCATCTGGCCGAGCCGTCAAAAACATATTTCGCAATCAGCTCTCCCTCCAGAAACTTCGGATCCGTAACAATCAAAATATAATACGGTTTGGGAATCATCTCTTCCCTGTCGCTCTGCCCATCCTCCATCCGTGTGCGCAGTACCTTTGCAATCTCATAAAACACATCCCCGGCTGCCGTCGGTGTATCAGCCACATATCTCGCTTTCCGGTCTTCCGACCATACGTGAGGCAGCCATTTTGCACAATCAAAAAGTTCCTTTTCCCTGCCATTTTCCCGGTCAAAAACAATACCTATCTTTACATCGGTATAACAATTTCCTGCCGCTATCTGAATAATCAGATTCCTCGCTATCTGATACGCTCCCTCTTTTCCTTTCCCGCCAATAATTCCTGTCAAAGTATGCTCCAGGAAATTCAGCCCCACCGGGATATCCTTCAATGTCTCAAACTCCGACTGAATATCTCTTGGTTTCAGAGCCAGTTCATCCTTATGTACTTTAAACTTTTCTTTCGGAACGGAAATCTGAGCCTGGAACGGGATGCGCCCCAGTCCCAGACGATGGTACAGAAAATCCTCATGCTTCTGGTTCCGATTCCAGAGCTGCGTTGTTTTATTCCCATATTTCACGCATACCCGTGTCTCAGGATACCTTGTCCGCAAAATCTGTGTATTCCTGTCGTACCTCTCACGTATCTCACTCTGTGTCTTCTGTAAATATTCAACATAAGCCGTCTGACGTTCCGTCTCATCCTCGCGCAGTTCCCTTTTTCTGGCTCTCATATTGAGGGTTGCCCACATCCCGCCAATCAGAGCTGATGTTCCGGCTGTCACAAGCCCTGTATACATATAGACGGACGAGCTTCCGGACGTTCTCGCGGCATAGACCGAAATCAGACAGCCGAGGAGCATCGGAATTGCCATCGTAAAAGACGGTCCGATGGTTCTGATCACGGACTGCCGCCGTTGCTGCGCAGGCGCCGGGGGCTCATCAATCTCAATTGGTTCACAGTCAATCTTTTCAATATTCCGGGGCGTCCGGTGGAAAAAGGTTCTGACAGCTGCGTCTCCAGCCCGCTCCTCAAAGTCTCCCGCGCTGAGCGCGATTTTTTCCAGATCAGAGGACGTCAGTTCTTTTAGCACCTGCGCGTCGATCTTTACAGCGTCCGTGCGGGAGCCAATGGCCAGAATCTTTCCAAGATAAACGAGTTGCAGCTCCAGGATATTGATTTCATCCCCAAAGGCAAGACTGCAGGCGCGGTTTATTCTTTTCCCATTTACATAAACACCATTGGAACTGGTATCATAGAGGGTACAGCCATCCTCCCGCAAATCTATCACCGCATGTTCTTTCGATACCCGTCCGAGGTAATCATAGCAAATATGGTTCGAAAGTTTTTTGCCGATGGTAATCCGCTTCTGGTTTTCCAGCGAAACCTTTGTATAAACATAAAATGGCGCCTGTAGTTCCGAAACAATAAAGGCCAGCCGGATATTCTGTGCTTCAAACATCAGGACGTCTTCATTTTTTATCGGATTGCTGTAAAATTCATCTTTCTTTTTATAGATTCTGTACTGGTCACTCGATTTGAAACTCCACAGGAAGTCGACGACCTCCATCGCAATCGCGATATCCTCTTCCAGAGCAAATTCATCCTTATAAAGCACAATCTGACTGTCCGCGTTATTGATTGCAGGAAGCAATGTCTTCTTATAAAACCGGTCTCCGTAAATCGAAATCACATAGCTCACTTTTCGTTCTCCTCAGTATTCTTTCTTTCCAGCGAATCCCAGCTAAATGTCTCATCACAACACGTAATCAGCATCAGGGTGGTTTCTCCCACGCTGAGGAGATCCCGTGCCCTCATCTGCATTGGGAGCAACGCAATCTCATCATTTACATAGACCGGCTTCATCGCGGTTCCGGTCTGTACGAGAAAAGACCGTTCGCTTTCCTCGTAAATAATCAAAGCATGATTGCTTCTTGAAACCGCCCGGTCACCGGCAATGACAACATCCATATTTCCGGCGCGGCCCAGCGTATTCGTTCCTTCTTTAAGAGGAAAGCTTTTTCCGAAATCTTCTCCTTCTACACAAACCAGCCAGCCGACCGGTTTCAAAATCGATTCTGCTGTAGATTCTGTATGCTTTTTCCTCTTATCCGCCAGGCTGTCCGTCTCGCCAAAGTCATCTGCCTCCTGTCCCATAACGACAGATACCGGATCAAGCTCGGCCATCCAGGGTTCCATATCATCCAGCTTTCTGGTCAGATCCTCCCTGTCTTCGCGCTTCATTTCCATATCATCTGGCCTCATGATGCGAACGGTTATCTCCTCTTTCTCCTGTGTCTCTTCACTGATGGGAGTATTTCGCACGGTAATGTCTTCTTCCTCCATCTGGGACTCTGCTTCCTGGCCACTATTTCTGAATCGCCTCCAAAAAGGCCCCTTCTCTTTTCTCATACCATTTCCTCTCTTTTATTTCTGCAAACATATTCTGAATGCATCCCTGCTAAAAACAATACAGTTTCCGCAGTGACTCTATTCTGTCATATCTATACCTGGATCAGCCTGTTCGGTACAGTATCCGAAAGTCTATCACAGATAGGTCACCAGAACAACTGATGTATTATCCTGTTTTCCCTGACAGCACTGCATCACAGACGCAGTCAGCATTTGCGCCGCCCGGCCCGCTTCCTCCGGTGCCCGCAACAGCAGATCCATAATCTGGTCTTTATCCATACTTCGGTAAAGCCCGTCACTGCACAGCAGGAATTTGTCTCCTTTTTCCATAATAATTGGTACTTTATTTCCGTCAATCAACCGCAGATCGCCAATTCCCAAATAGCTGATCAGGGCTTCCGCCTTTTCCTGTGACCGATCATATTCTTCCCGCGAAATACGCCCCTGCTGCAACAGAATGTCCAACGTCAACCGATAGTTGTGTTCCCGCGTCAATACCGTAATCTCGCCTTTACGGATCTGATAAATGCGGCTGTCTCCTACCGACATCCAGTAGAGTTCATTTCCTCTGATCACAATTGCCACAATCGTAGTGCCCGCATCCAGAAATTCTCCGTTCTCCCCGCGCAGATTCCACACCTGTTCATCCAGATGCAACGCCTCATCCCGTAAAAAAGAAAAAATATCCTCTGTCTCATCTAATTCCAGGAAATCCGCCGCCAGCGTCTCGGCCGCCATCCGGCTCGCGATCTCGCCACCTTCCAGGCCTCCCATGCCGTCACACACCACCGCAAGGTGCAGAGGCTCTCGGGAAAAGCCATATACCACATCCTGCTGCATCTTTCGCGTACCCAGAACAGAGGACATTCCTATTTTTACAGTTGGAGTTCGATTATCCTCCTGCGTGATTATCTCATCCTGATTCATTTTCTATACTCCCATCCTGTTGCCAGGGCACATCATTCCAATTCTTTTTCTATTACCATATTAAGGTCTATCTCAGAATCATCTGCTTACCATGTTATGATAATTTTCAGAGAACCGGCCTGCAGCACATCTCCGTTTTTCAGTTTACATCTGGAAGTAATCCGGATTCCGTTTACCTTTGTCCCATTCGTGGAATCCAGATCGGTCACATAAAAGCATCCATCTATCTTTTCAATCGAAAAATGCTGGTTCGAAAGCATTTTGGAGGTATCGCTCAGCACAATATCGCATTTCGATGAGCGTCCCGCGATCAGCTTTTTCTCAGCGGGAAATGCTTGCTTCAGGTTGCCCTCATCGCTGACAATTTCAAAATGCAGTTCCTGTTCTTTCAAAGATACCGGTTTCTCCGGCTTCTGCTCTTTTTTCCGTTTTCTTGCTATCAACAGAATCAGGAGAAGCAGCAACGCAAAAAGACCCGCACCTCCATATATCGCATAATTGCCACCCGTTCCCACCGAAACTTCCGTCTCACTTTCTGTCTCAGTCTCTGTTTCGCTCTCCGTTTCTGGAACGTCATTCACTTCGACTGCGACCGATCCGGACAGCAGATTCTCCTCGGCCGAATCATCGCAGATATTGCGGAATGTCACCTCATACACGCCGTTCCCAAGCACATCCTCAAACGTCAGCACCGTATAATAGCCATCTGACGACTCATAGTGCAGCGTATAGATTACCAGAGGAGCTCCATCCTTTGTCACGGTAAAATTATTTGCCTGATCCGCGTTCAGCACCGATTCACTGTATGTAATTTTCAATTCGCGCTCTGAGAGCTTTTCGATCTCTGCAGTCGGCGCCTCCGTATCTGTCTGAAAATATTTCGGATAAACGGTAAGCGTACTGCTCTCCTGATTGGGAAACAGCACCGTCAGAAGCTGCTCTGTCGCATTAATCCGGTTACTCGACGCCTGAAAATCCAGTTCATGAACCGACTGAAAATATTCCAGACATTCCGCCATACAGGATTGCGCCTCATCTACGCTGAAAATCCAGGTCTGGCCGTTCGCTTTCCTCACAAAATCTTTCAAATCATCCAGAAACACATTATCCGCGCCGCTGGCCGTCTGCTTCACCGCCATCGCGTAAAGCGGCACTCCTGCTTCCCGCAAAGTCTCCAGCGCTTCCTGTTCCGTGCTTTCGTGTTCCGAGCAATCCTCCCCATCCGTCAGAACTAGAGCTACAGCCCGTGTCAGTTTATTTTCTTCACTGTCCGCCAGGCCCGCCGTCTTTGTCAGCGCCTCCCAGAAATGTGTCGTATAGTTATCATTCACAAGCGCGCTGACTGCGGCAGAAAAATCTTCTTCTTTCCCCGCGTGATCCGCAAGCACAGCCACCTCATCCCCATAAGTAATCACCGTAATGGTATCCTCTGAGAGCATGCCATCCTGAAACTGTAGTACGCACTGCTTCATCATCTCAAAATAATCGCTTCCAATAGACGCCGTAATATCCAGCAAAAGATAATAATCCGTGCTTTCCGGTATTTCCTCTGTGTCAAACACCGTCGTCAGAAGCTTCGTCCCATCCAGCGTCGCGGTAATTTCCGATTCCACACCGCTGTAATCTTCGCCATAATAAAATACCCGAATATATGGAAGCTCTATTCTTGCCTGTTCCAATTGGATTCCGCTCATGCCCACTACCCTCTCTTATAGATATCCTTCCATTCCCACTTCCTGTCATCTTTGCAAAATGCAACAAATTCAAACATCGAATTACCCAGCCTGAAATCGTCCCCTGTGAAGATCTCCGTCGGCCCGCTCAACAGTTCCCCGTTCAAAAAAGTATGGTTATCCCCCTCCGGTACCAGATAAAACCGGTTTTTCTTATCGTCATATACCAGATAGCAATGCACTCCTTTTGCAATATCAAGATCCTCCAGCAGGCAAATCTGGTTTTTCCTCCCATAGCCGATGGAATGATAGCCCTGGTAAAGGCTGAACACATGCCCCTTATCCGGGCCATCCACACAGACAATCCAGCCCGTCACAAAATAAGAACTCTGCTTCGGCGCGTGAAATGCCACCGTCACCTCATTCTCAGGGGACTGCGGCTCCTCTTTTCTAAAAATTTCTTCATTCCGCTGAACTTCATCTCTTCTCGGAGATTCATATTTCCCCGGATCTTCTTCTTGCCGCAGAGAATCTTTTTTTCTCAATAATTCTTCTTTTCCCTGAAATTCTTCTTCCGCATCTTCTCCGTGGTCTCGATTCTTCTTTTCAAAAGCCTGGCGGATATCTCTTCCGATTTTCTTCTCCTGAAGATACCTGCGCGCCATCCTGGCAATCTCATCCCGATTGCCTGACACTGAATTTTCCCAGCCCTGCTCCAGCCTGTCTTTACAATGCGGACATTCCTGAAAAACAGATACGTCGTAGTAATGACCTCCCGGGCATTGTACAACCTGTGCCATAAAAGCCTCCTGATTAATCTGTTGGCGTGTCCTCAGATGCTCCCATCAATCGTCACTTCATCACTGGAAGAGTCGTCCGAACTGGAACCGCCTGAAATATTCCCATCAATCGTCGTCTCATCTGATGAACTGCTATCAGACGAATTGCTGCCTGATGAGCTGCTTGCAGCACTGCTGCCTGATGAACTGCTGCTTGTAGAGCTACTACCTGACGAACTGCTGCTTGTGGAACTGCTGCCTGACGAACTGCTGCCTGACGAACTGCTGCCTGACGAACTGCTGCCGATAGAACTACTGTCAGAGGCGCTTTCCGACGCTTCAGAGGCGCTTGTCTCCAATTCCGGAGCCTCATATTCTTCATCTGCACACGGGGTCAGATAACTCATATGAACCCAGCCTTCTATACCATCTGTCACAACCTTACCCCAGCCATTCCTGCATTCCACGATCTGAACAACCGTTCCGTAAGTCAGACTGGTTACCGCTGCGGAATCTGATGACGCATCCGCCCGCACTGTCAGTGTTCCGCCATTTGTATGTATATAATAAAAGGCATTCTCTAGCAATACAGATACCTGCGTCATATCAACCCACCCCGTCAGGGAAGTTTCCGTACCATCTTCCGCTTCAACGGTACAGGTAATAAGTCCCCAAGCATTTTCATACTGTTCAATCATTACCTCTGTCCCATAGGAAAGTTCAGTCAGAATCCCCCCGTCTGATTCTGGTGTCTCCCTGACCGCAAGCGTTTCATTCACATCACAATTTACATAGCGTTCCATTGCCAGCGTCGGTATCAGGTTTTCTTCTGACAATTCAGTAAGCTCTGAAAGCTTAACCCAGCCTCTATATCCATAATAAAATATCTTTGCCCACACATCTGTTGTTTTTTCTTTTGTTTTTAATACCAGAACCGTCGTATTCGGTTGAAGTGTCAGTGTCACATTATCCGCAGCCTCTTTCGCGGATGCATAAGCTGAAACTTTCTCGCTTCCGGCTACCGTATAAGTCCCGATATAAGAAGAAATTGAATCCTCCGTCCAGGCTTCCGTTTCGGATTCCAGTTCATTCTCTGTTTCCGAATCCGCGCCGATTCCTGGTTCCGATTCAGCTTCATCCGTGTTTACTTCTGTAATCACCGCCGTCTCATATAAAACATCAATTGCTTTTGATTCATACAGGCTCCACATCAGCCGCGAACGGCCAATTTCTTCCTCTACAGATTCTTTATCCAACCAAGACATATTCTCCGCACACTGCTGCAAAAAGGCCGTATATTCCTCCTCTGTAACTGTGAGATTATTCTGTTCGCAAATATAAGATACCAGCATTCTTCGCGCTGCCAGATCCTCGACAGCTTCTTCTGATGAATTAATAGGATATGTTACGATTGGAACTGAAAAATCACAAGAAAATGTAATAGTAGAATCACAGATAAATATATCTGGCATTCCATCCATTCTCAATGCCTCGACCTGGAATCCTGAAACCGTTTCAGCTTCCTGGCAAAGCAAATAAAAGTCATCCGGTATTTCCTCAACCGTTATTTTTTCCAGCGCAGCTTGTAATAATAGCTCCTTATATTTATTTGCTGCACATTGTTCTTTTAAATACAGTTTGAGTGCTGCCTCATACTCCTCTATACCAGAATATCCATACTCTGCCGCAAATTCATCGTCATATCCCACCTCATAAACTCCTAATACATACATCTCCATATTGACATTCTGTCCGCTCTCCAGTGCATCCAGCAATCCAGTACTCACAGCATCATCATACGCAAGCGTCAAGCTTCTCGTTTCCCCAGCTTGTACGCCAATTAATGCTTTGTCAATCTCCTCTCCATAAGTAGCATCGCCCAGATAAACCCAGATTTCAAAACTTTTCATATTTCCAGTGACATTTAATATAAAGTCAATTGTATCTCCTTCTTCCGCCGGGCGATCCAGTTCATTCCGTTCCACGAAATCACTTGCTATCAGCCATTCAACCGCATTTTGCACAGCCTCATCGCCATCCCAGGTAATCTCCAGCCCTTCCAGGGATTCAACCGTAATATAACGGTCTGCATTTGCAAGCAAATATTCCGAAGATGCCTTCCAAACAGCCTCAGTCTCAGTCTCGGTCTCGCTTTCTGTCTCCGTTTCGGTTTCGCTCTCTGTTTCGGTCTCGCTCTCCGTTTCGATCTCGCTCTCTTTTTCGGTCTCGCTCTCTGTTTCGGTTTCGCTCTCCGTTTCGGTTTCGCTTTCTGTTTCAGTCTCGCTCTCTATTTCAGTCTCGCTCTCTGTTTCGGTCTCGCTCTCTGTTTCGGTCTCGCTCTCTGTTTCGGTCTCGCTCTCT